>JAUIJR010000367.1 GCA_030431075.1 Polyangia bacterium
GCACGCGGTCGGCGGCGAGCCCGAGCACATGCACTACGACCCCGACGCCCCCCGCTTCGAGCTGCGCTACACCACCGAGTTCGAGGACGCCGAGACCCTGGTCTACGTGCCCGAACCCGAGCGCTTCGGCGGCGAGGCAGAGGCACGCTGCGACGGCGAGACGGTCGAGGCCAGCCCCGATGACTTCGGCCGCCTGGCAATCGTGTGTCCCGGCGATGGGGCGCACGAGCTCGTGGTCGTCCCCGCGGGCTGAGGGGGCGAGCGGGGCGCGCAAATACCGCCGGTTGAGCGGCGCCGCACTAGCCTTGAGCGCCGCAGGACGAGCCTTGAGTTGCGCCGCACTAGCCTTGAGCGCCGCCGGACGAGCCTTGAGTTGCGCCGCACTAGCCTTGAGTTGCGCCGCACTAGCCTTGAGTTGCGCCGCACTAGCCTTGAGTTGCGCCGCACTAGCCTTGAGCGCCGCCGCACTAGCCTTGAGCGCCGCCGCATCAGGTTCTGCCGCCGCCGCATCAGGTTCTGCCGCCGCTGCACCCGGTTCTGCCGCCGCGGCGAGAGGTTCTGTCGCCGCTGCAACAGGTTCTGTCGCCGCTGCAATGGGGTCTGCGTTTGCAGGACGACGATCCTCGTTCGCCGTACCGCGCCTCTGGCGCACGGCCTATACTCCCCTCGTGTCCGCTGCCCACTTCCTCATGCGCTCGCCGCCGGAGCTGCGGCGATGGGTGGAGGTGGCTTGGTACTCCAGTGGGGAGCTGGGTTTACCGCGCGAGCGGGTGCTGCCTTCGGCCTCGACGGACATCGTGGCCAACTTGGGGGCCGACATGCGCCTGGTCGAAGGCGAGGGCTGCGCGCGGATCCGGGGGACCACGGTCTCGGGCTTGCAGATGCGGCCCGTCGTACTCGAGCACCCGGTGATTCACGAGGCGGTGGGCTTTCGCCTCACGCCTTGCGGTATCCGGGGGATCTTGGGCGTGCCGCCGGCGGCCGCGCGCGACCAGGTCGTCGATATCTCGGAGCTCCTCACCAGCAAGATCGACGCGCTCGCGCAGGCTTGCCTCGAGGTGAGTGGCGCCGAGGCTCGACTCGACGCCGGGCTCGCGTGGCTTCGACGTCAGCTTCACCTCAGCGACGCCGGCGGCGATGCCCTCGCCTACTGGACGCTGGGAAAGATCGACGCCAGCGGAGGGCTGCTCTCGATCCGCGAGCTGGTCCGCGAAAGTGGCTACGGCGCGACTCGCTTCGTGACGCGCTTTCGCGACGAGCTCGGCATCACGCCGAAGCAGTACGCGCGCCTGGTTCGCTTCCGTGGCGCGCTGGACCAACTGGCCCCGGGGCGCTGCCTCGCGGCCATGGCCTTGGAGCTGGGCTTCGCCGACCAGGCCCATATGAACCGCGAGTTTCGTGCCTTTACCGGCGCCTCGCCGCGCGAGGTGCTCGCCGCTCGCTACCCGAGCGGGCTGACGATGGCCGAGTCTGCGCCGGTGTGATTTCGTTCAAGACCCGGCGGCGGGCCTGAACGAAGCTCTCGAAGCCGCCCATCACTGGGCGTCCCAACACCATGTCCACGCACATCCCCACCGGCTTCGCTCCCATCACCCCCTACTTCTTGCTCGAAGACCCCGACGCCTTCGTCGCCTTTGCCAAGGCGGGCCTCGGCGCCACCGAGCGCATGCTGCACCGTGACGACGAGGGGCGAGTCGTCCACGCCGAGCTCGATGTCTTCGGCAGCGTCATCGAGCTGGGCCAGCCGCGCGCCGAATTTCCCAAGAGCCGCATGGCCCTGCACATCTTCGTGCCCGACCCCGATGCCGCCTACGCGCGTGCCCTCGCGGCCGGGGCCAAGTCGCTCTACGAGGTTCAAGGCCATGAGTACGGCGAGCGCAGCGGCGGCGTGGAGGATGCCTTCGGCAACCAGTGGTACTTCGCGGCCGTCACCGACGCAGCGAAGCGCAGCGTGTAGCGGGCAGCTACTCGCCCACGCAAAGCGGACCCGAATGACTCGGCTCCGCCGTCAACGGGCCACTACCGCCGTAGCTCGCCCGCTGTTCGTCCGAGATATGGCGGCCATGGGCGATGGCCGAGTAGACCTCTGCGCCGAGGGTCGGGCGTCGGCTGTAGTCGCCGTAGTCCACGCGGTAGAGACCAAAGCGAGGTTCGAAGCCCTCGGCCCACTCGAAGTTGTCGGTCAAGCTCCAGTGGTAGTACCCGCGCACGTCGACTCCCTGCTCGATGGCCAGCTCGATCTGCTCGAGGGAGCGCACGAGGTTCTCGGCCCGCCGTTCTCCGACCTCGGTGGCGATGCCCCCTTCACTGACCACCAAAGGGAGGTTGGGCCAGCGCGCGCCAAAGTCCTGGAGGATCGGCAAAAGTGCGTCGGGGGCGTACTCGTAGCGCATGCTTGGCACGCAGTAGCTCGGATCCAAGGGCGGCAAGCAGCTACCGAGATCGAGAGTGTCGAAGCAGGGAGTCGCGTCGAGCAAGGGCATGATGCCCGTCTCGGCCGTCACCCCCGCGCGTAGGTAGTACTGGATCCCCATCCAATCCATCGTCCCTTGGATCTCCGGCAGCTCGAGCTCGAACTCCCCGTCGAGATCCATGTCGAAGCGTCCCTGGGTGATCGCCTCGGGCAAGAGGTAGGTGTAGGCGGCGTAGACCCGCTCGGCCGCCGCGACGTCCTCCGGATCGTCGCTGACCATGTTCTGCCGCGCCGGCACCCAGTCGACGACGTTCAGAGTCAAGCCGACGTTGGCGGCGATGCCATCGCCGTCGGCGTCGACCGTGTCGTAGGTCTTGATCGCGTCGTAGACCGCCGCATGGGCCAGGACGTAGTCCCGGATGGCCGGCATGAGCTTGTCTTCGAAGTCGAAGATTTCGACCTTCCCCGGCGGAAAGGCCCCCACGCCGTGACTGGCCATCATGTAGTTGATCGGCTCGTTGATCGTGGCCCAGTCGTCGACGCGGTCGCCGTAGCGCTCGGCCAGCAAGCGCGCGTGCTCCCGGATCTCTTCGATGACCAAGGGCCCGCCTTCGGGGTGGCCGAAGCCGCACAGGTTCTCGTCGCCGGGGCCGCCGGCGCAGTCGAGGTCGAGAGGGTCGTCGACCCAGCGCGGGTTCGAGAAGTGATGAACGGTGACGTTCGGGCGGATGCCCGCTTCGACTAGCGCATCGATGAAATGGTCGTAGTGGGCCAGGCCGGCCTCGTCGATGGCGTCTCGGACCGGCTCGACGCGGGCCCACTCGATCGAGAAGCGGTAGCTGTCGAGCCCGAGTTCGATCATCAAGAGCACGTCCTCGATGGCCTTGCTGTAGCCCATCGACGCGTCGCCGACGTGGCTCCCCTTCCCCACACCGCCCTCGGCGAGTGGCAATGTGAAGATCCACCAGTCGGTGTTCTCGTTTTGGTCTTCGATCTGCGTGGCCGCCGAAGCCGCGCCGAAGCGAAAGCTCCCGCGGCCCTCCGGTCCGGACAGCGGCCCAAACTCTCCGAAGTCGGGCTCGGGTGCGGGTCCACTGCTCTCCTCGGTCTCGGCCGCATCCTCGGCGCCCACGCTGCCGCTCGTGCACGCCGCCGCGACGACCAAGGGGATCAAACACTGTCCGAGAGGCCGGGTGCGCATCGGCGGAGGTCTAGCAAAGCCCGCCGCACACGACTAGCGAACACTCACCGATGCATCGACCCGCGAAGAGCTCGAAGCTCGACCGCCGGAAGCCACGCGCTCAGCCCAAGTACGAGCGACACCACTTGCGCGCGCTCTCGATGTCGTCGAAGGCTTTGATGCGCTTGCCCATGGCGGCGAAGGCCAAGCCCATGGCCGAGACGACCATGCGCAGCAGGCCCTTGTCGGTCACGATGGCCGTCGCGCGGCCGTGCAGGTGCGGGCCGTTGGTCGAGCGCAAGCTGGCTTCGTAGTTCTGATAGCCGACGTCGACGACGTAGATGACGGCGAAGGCGTCGCTGCCCGCGTGCGCCTCGATCTGTCGCATGAGATCGGCGGCGACGGCCTCGCTGAAGTAGCCGTTGATGCGCACGGCGTAGATCTTCGCCTCGACCAGCGAGAGCTCGCACTCGCCGGCCTCGCCGAGCGAAGTACCGAGAGCCTCGTGCGTCGGGAGCGGTGCGTTCATCGTGCTCGCCGCCGATCATGCCTCATGCCGCGCGCGCCTTGTTCACGATCCACGCGGAAGCGACGACCGCTGCGGCGACGCAAACGCGCGCTCCCTCTCCTCCCCCTGCTTTCACCCGCGACACGAGGCGCGAAGTAACGGCGCATACATCTGGAGGGCGACGATCCCCGCGCCGATCAGGCGAGAAAGCCGCGGACCCACACGCGCGCCTCGTCGAGCGCGTCGAAACCCTTGATGTGTCGGCCCTTCGAAAGAAAGGCCAAGCCCATGGTCGAGACCACGACGCGCATCAGCGCGCGCTGGGTGACGATCGCGGTGGCCAGCCCACTGAGGTGCGGGCCGTCGGTCTCACGCAAGCTGCTCTCGTAGCCATCGAAGTTCTCACCGAGCACGTAGATGATCGCGTAGGGCTTCTTCGACGCGTGCATGCGAATGGCAGAGACGGCCCGACTCGCCAGATCGAGACCGAAGTAGCCTTCGATGGCGACGACATAGATGCCGGCCTCGAGGAGATGAACGGTGGCCTCGTCGAAGGCGTCTACTTCTTGGCCCAGCGGGCTCGGTGCTTGCGGATGATCGGGCATGCTGCCTCGCGCTCGAAACAAAGATGCGGCGGCCCCCACAAAAAGTCTCGCCGTCTCGGTGAGGCAAGTCGCCCCAACCGCGGGCCCTTCTCCTCTGGGTCGCGGTCTTCGCTCGGCGGCGCCTTTCCCGATCGTCGTCGCGTCGAGTCGCTACACTCGGGGCGTGCTCGAGCTGCGACCCATCGCCCGCATGCGCAGCCCCTTTGGCCAAAAACTCGGCATCCCCCGACAGTCCGGGCTGACCCCGGAGATCGAGTCCGAGCTGCACTTCGATCCCGAGATCCTCGGTGAAGCCGCGCTGCGCGGGATCGAAGGCGTCAGCCACGCCTGGCTCATCTGGGGATTTTCGGCCCACTTCGACGCGGCCGTGCGCGACACGGTCCGGCCGCCCCGCCTCGGCGGCCAAAAGCGCCTGGGCGTGCTCGCCACCCGCAGCCCCTACCGCCCCAACCCCCTCGGCCTATCGCTGGTCGAGCTCGGCCCCCTCGCCTACCCCGTGCTCCGAGTCCGCGGCGCCGACCTGCTCGACGACACCCCCGTCTACGATCTCAAGCCCTACCTCCCCTGGGCCGAGTCGATCCCCGACGCCCGCTGCGCCTGGGCCCCCGACGCGCCGCCGCGCCTGCCCGTGCGCTTCTCGGCGAAGGCCGAGACCACGCTCGCCGATCATCCCGAGCTCCGCGCCCGCCTCGTCGCTTTTTTGTCCCTCGATCCGCGCGCGCGCTGGGAGAGCGAAGACCGCGATCGCGTGTGGGCGACCCGCTTTGCGGGGTGGGAGGTGGAGTTTCGCGGCGATGCGGTGGGGATCGAGGTGGTGGCGGTCGAGCCCAGCCCGCCCGCTCAAAGCCCGTAGCGCACGGTC
>JAUIJR010000368.1 GCA_030431075.1 Polyangia bacterium
CCCTCGACCAAGCTCCCGAGCGAGCTCCCGCTCGGCGGCATCACGATCACCATCGCGTACTGGGCCCCCACGTAGTCCAACTCGACGACCGTCGCCCCCGCGTGGGAGCCGACGCCGATCCCCTCGGTCAGTCGCATCGTCGGCACCTTCACGCGCTCGCCACCTTCGAGCGTGAAGTCCTCGTCGGTCGTCGCATTCTCGTTGAAGGGCGTTTGCCACGCGGCCTTGAAGTACACGGCGTTGACCAAGACCAGGCGGGTCAGCGAGTCGAGCGAACCATCGGGGAGGAGTTCGTCGATCTTGTCCGCCGTCTTTTCGGCCACCCATTCGTTGATGCGCTTGCGCTCGCCGTCCGGGTCGCCCCGGAAGTTCGCGCGCTCGAGCGGCGCACCAAAGTAGGATTTCAAGTCGTCGAGGAAGGCCGGCTGAAACTCGTACTCGCTTTGCCCGAACAAGCGGTTGGCGATGTGCAAAGAGACGCCGGGTTTCGCGTCCTCACCTTTGGGGACCCAGGGCAGGCTCTTGGCCGCGGCCTCGCCGAGCTGGGCCGCCGTCGCGGCCCCGTCGGCGAAAAAGCTCGCCTCGGGCAGGCCCCCCATCGCGGCGAGCATCTCGCTGCGGGTATCGCCTTCGGCCCCGCGGGCGGTCATGGTCAAGGCGAACTCGATGCTGGCGGGCGACAAGGCTCGGTTGGCCGCCGGACCTTCGGTGGGTCGGGGCGGCAAGCTGCGCAGCAAGGCGAAGGCCATGGCGTTGTTGCCGGCCGAAAAGCGGCGGGCGCCTTCGAGTCGAGTCTTCGGATCGATCTTCATCGCGTCGGGGTCCTCCTGAATCGTCGGGCTTTGGGTCTGCCCCGTCGCGCCGGTCGCCGCCCCGGTGGCCGGCTTCGCGTCCCCCGTCGCGGCCGGCGTCCCCTCGGCCCCCTGCGCGGCGCCGGCTTCCCCCGCGCTTGGGAGGGGCTGCGGCTCTCCCGTGACTTCACCTTCGCGGGCGGAGCTGGGACAAGCCGTGAGCAAAGGAAGGACGAGCAAGCCGAGGGCTGACGCGTACAAGGGGGGATGTCGGCGCATGGCCGCATCCTAACGCGCCGCTCGGCCGGAGGGGTCAAGGCTGTGGGGGAGTCGTCGCCTGGCCCCCGCCGCCGCGTCCTTGTCGCTGTGCGTCCGCCGGCGCAGCTTCGGTGGAGCTGCTGGCCGCCGAGCCCCGGCCGTAGCCGGATCCGGTGCCGCTGCCGTGGCCGATGGTCCCCATCCCGCCGAGGCCCTCGGCCGTGCCGCCGCCTCCTTCACCGCTGCCGGTCAGGCCCAGGCCGCCCACACCGTAGGCGTCGCCGATGGAGTCGCCCCACAGGTTGCCCTCGAACGCGTCCCCATCGAGGGGCCCGCCGAACATGCTTCCCATGTCGGCCTGAGGCTGCAAGTTGAGCTCGACGCCGATGCCGGGCAAAGCCGCGGCGACCCGGTAGGGCAAGCGCAACTCTTGGCGCAGGGTCTCCGCGAGGCACTCGGCCGCCTCGCCGTGCCGCTCGCTGGCCACGCGCTCGACCTCGCCGTCGGCCGAGAAGTGCACGGTGAAGCCGAACTTCTCGCCCTCTTCGGCCAAGTTGGGCACACACTTCGTCATCAGATCGGTGCGCACGCGGTAGGTCACCAGGTTGCGAATCTCGTTCGCGCGCTCGACCTCGGCCAGCGTCTTCATGTCGACGCTCATGTAAGTGCCGCCCCAAGCTCCCAGCAGCCCTGCGCCCATGGCCGCAAGGATGCCGGCTTGTTCGGCTTGGGCCCGCGCGGCCTCGGACGGTCCCTTCAGCGCGTACTTTTGTTGCTTTTGGGCCTTCTTCGCCTTCGCGGATTTCGAGGCGGGCTTCGGGGGCTCGGGCGCCTCGAAGCGCTTCCAACTGTAGACCGAGGCCGGCGCCTCGTAGCAAAACTCGACGGCGGCGTCCTGGTCGCTTCCGAAGCTGCGGGTGCATCGATCCAAGCACGCGTCCTCCCAGTGCGCGGCCTTGGCGACGTGGAAGTCGTCCTCCCACTGGTAGACCCGCTCTTCGGACTCGGGGTCGATCTCGTCGTAGGCGGCATCCTCCGGCGCGTCGGGACCCGGCGGCAGGTAGATCAACTCCGGCTCGGGGTTGTCGGCCAAGAACTTCGCCTCGCCGGGCGCCGCACAGGCGTAAAAATCGCTCGCCTTGCTCGCGCAGTCTTTCCCCGCGCACCAGCTCAAACACGCGTGGTCGCTACACACGTGGGTGCAGCGCTCGAAGCTGTCGAGATCGCACGCGGCATCCGGCTGCCGTTCGGCCACGACCGCGCTCGCGGCATCCGGCGCGGCCGCTTGCTCGGGCGCCTCGGCCGGGGGCATGCGAGAGCACGCGGCCGCATTGGATGCCGCGAGCGGTGCCAGCAAGCAGGCGGTGCGCATGACGAAGCGACGAGGGGCCATGCCGCATCTTCACCGACCCGCGCCGGCATCGCCAGTGTGCCGATGCGAGCGAGCCCACGTCTTGCGCTAGCGTGGCGTTCTCCGCCTCCCTCGCCCGCACGCTCCTTTTCCCGCCGGGCCCGGCTTGTGAGTGGATCGGCGCTCCCGTACAACGATCCCGTGCCCGCCCTTTGCCGCCGCGCCCTCTTGCGTCAGCTCGGCGCGGGGGCCGTCGCCGGTCTGGGGGCCCTGGCCTGTGGGCCGCGCGAGCTCACCGAGGATCCCCACTACGTCTTCGCGGCGAGCTCGCTGCGCGAAGCCTTCGAGCTGATCTCGCGCGACTTTCAGGCCAATGCCCCCGCCGAAGATCCACGCCTGGCGCTCAGTTTCGGCGGGAGCAGCACCTTGCGCGTCCAGATCGAGCACGGCGCCCCGGCGATCGCCTTCGCCTCGGCCGACGCGCGGCAAAGCGAGCGTCTCCACGCCGGCGGCCACTGCGAGACACCGCAGCTGTTTGCGCGCAATCGCTTGGTGCTCGCGGTGGGTGCCGAGTCGAAGGCGCTCACGAGCTTCGATGACCTGCCCCGCGCCGAGCGCATCGTCTTGGCGGACGCAGCCGTCCCCGCCGGTCGCTACGCGCAGCTGTGTCTGGCGCGACGCGGCGCATCCTTCGAGGCCGCCGTGCGCGAGAAGGTCGTCTCCTTCGAGTCGAACGTGCGTCGCGTGAGAGCGAAGATCGAAAGTGGTGACGCGGACGCCGGCATCGTCTACGTCACCGATCTTCTGGCCACCCCCGCATTGCGTGTGATCGAGATCGATCCGCAGCTTCAGCCGGAGATCGGATACTACGCGGCCGCGACGACCCGCTCGACGCAGCCCGCGCTCGGCCGTCGCTTCGTAGAGCATCTGCTCGCGCCGACGAGCCAAGACACCATGGCCAGCCTCGGCTTTGGGAGGGTCGCGTGAGTGCGCGTCGTGGCGAGCGGCTGGGCCTGAGTTTCGCGCTCGGCTTGCCCTTGCTCGTGCTCCTGGCCGTGCCGACCCTCGCCCTGCTCGCGGCCCTCGCCCGCGAAGGGCTCGGCAGCGGCCTCGCGTCGCCCCAGTTTCGCGCGGCCTTGTTCACGAGCTTGCGCACGAGCACGCTCGCCTTGGCGCTGATCGTGGGCTTTGGCACCCCCTTCGCGTGGTGGCTCGCCCGCCGCGAGGGCCGCCTGGCGCGGGTGCTCGATGGGCTCACCCAGCTCCCCATCGTCATGCCGCCGGCGGTGGTCGGGCTCGCCTTGCTTCTCGCCCTCGGCACGCAAAGCCCCCTCGGCGCCTGGCTGGATGCACGCGGCTGGTCGCCGGCCTTTCGCTCCTCGGCCGTGGTCTTGGCGCAGGTGGTCGTCGCCTCGCCCTTTTATCTCGGCGGCGCCCGGGCCAGCTTTCGGCGCATCGATCGGCGCATGCTCGATGTGGCAGCGACCTTGGGCGCGACGCCCGGGCAGGTCTTCTTGCGCGTCACGTTGCCCCTGGCCTTGCCCGGTCTCGCGGCCGCGGCGGCCATGGCTTGGGCCCGCGCGCTGGGTGAGTTCGGCGCGACGCTGATCTTCGCCGGCAACCTCCCGGGGCGGACACAGACGATGCCGCTCGCCATCTGGGAGACCTTCGATGTCGACCTCGACCTCGCCTTGGCCGCTTCGGCCCTGCTCGCCTTGGTCGGCGCGCTGACCTTGTGGTTGCTGCGCGGCCTCGAAGGCCGAGGCGAGCGCATGCGCGGGGGGTCCCGGTGACCCTCGCGTGCAACCTGCGCCTGCGGCGTAGCGAGTTCACCTTGGACCTCGACTTCGAAAGCGAGGCCCAGGTCCTCGCCATCATCGGGCCCAACGGCTCGGGAAAAAGCAGCCTGCTCGACTGCATCGCCGGCCTTCACGCGCCGCGCGGGCGGATCGCAGCGAGCCACGCGATCCTCTACGACGATGCCGCCGGTGTGGACTTGCCCCCGGCGCGACGACGCCTGGGCTACCTGCCGCAAGGCCTCGCCCTCTTTGTGCACCTGAGCGTGCTCGACAACGTCGCCTTTGGGCTGCGCGCGAGCGAGGGTCTGTCCAAGCCCGAGGCCCGCGCCCGCGCCCGCGCCCAGCTCGACGCCCTCGACTTGCTCGAGCTCGCCCCCCGACGCCCCACCGAACTCTCGGGCGGCGAAGCACAACGTGTCGCCTTGGCCCGGGCCCTCGCGCCCTCCCCCGCGCTGCTCTTGCTCGACGAGGCCATGGCCGCGCTCGATCAAGTCACGCGTCGACGCACGCGTCGTTGGCTCCGCGAGCGGCTGCGCGGCGCAAGCTGCCCCGCCGTCGTCGTGACCCACGACTTTCGCGACCTCGAAGGCCTCGCCGACGAGGTCCTGGTCCTCGAACGCGGCGCCCTGGTGCAGCGCGGCACGCCGAGCGAGCTCAGCGCCGACCCCGGCAGTGAATTCGTTGCAGAGTTCTTTGGGCGCAGCTGAGCGCTCGGCTCAGCCGAGCCTCATCCGCTCGAGCAAGTCGCCGAAGGCCGCCCGCGCTTCGGCCACGAGCTCGGCGTGCTTGCGCAGATGCCCGTCGAAGGCCGCCTTCGCGTCGTCATCCTCGTGCATGACGGGCGCGAGGCCCTGAAGTTTCTCGTCGACTTCGGCTTCGAAGCGCGCCACTTCGTAAGACGCGCTCGCCCACCGCTGCGTGGCCTCGACGGTCGCCTCGGGCGGCGCGAACTCCGGCTCATGGGCCAAGAGCACACCGAGTACGTGATGGATCTCGGCGAGCCGGGCCATGGCCGCGTTGCCTCGCTCGGCCGCCTCGGCGTTGGCATCGACGCGCGCGTCGATCTGCGCTTGGGTCTCGCCGATGACGCGCCCGACCGCGGCGGGCCCCGCGTTCCCGGCCGCGACGGCCTCGGCGAAGTCCCGATGCAGCGCGGCCAAGGCCTCCCATGAGCGACGCAAGAGCTCGGACTGGGCCTCATCCGCCTCTCGATAGGCGCCGATGATCCCTCGGATATCCGTCTCGTTCTCGTCCACCACGCCCTTCATTGTCCCCGCTTTCGCGCGAACGCGCCACCCTGGCCACAGGGACGTGGAACCGTACGCGCCGCAATCCCCCCTACATGGAGCACGCTTCGA
>JAUIJR010000369.1 GCA_030431075.1 Polyangia bacterium
CTCGCGGGCCCAGACCTCCCGACGCGCGCGCAACTGGGAGCAGTGCATCGTCGATCTCGAGAAGGCCTGGGAGCGCAGCAACAACCACGAGCTGCGCGACGAGTTGAGCCGCTGCTACGAGCGGGGGGAGCGATACGACGAGCTGCTCGACTTGTGGCTCGAAGGGGTGGCCAAAAAGTCTCGCGCCCAGCGGGAAGTGGCCCTGTTCACGGGCGCCGAGCTGGCCTTTCGCGCCGGGCGCTACCGCCAGGCCCGCGACCTGATCGAGAGCTACGAAAAGCAGTTCCGCGGGCACCGTACCGAGCGCAACTTCATGCGGGCGATGATCGCCGAGCACCTCGGCGAGGCCGGTGAGGCGATCGGCGAGTTCGACGAGCTGGCCCGTCGCTCGGACAGCTACCGCGAGATGGCTCGCTACTACCGCGCGAAGATCCGCTTGCGCTCGCCCGATGCCGAGCAGCGCAACGAGGGCATCGAAGAGCTGCGCGAGATCGTCGAGCGCGGCTGGGAGAGCCTGACCACCAGCGGCATCTACGGCGGCTACCCCCTGTACTACGGCCTGCAAGCGCGCCGTCGCCTGGTCGAGGCGGGGGTCGACGTCGCGCCGCCACCGCCCTTGGAGCCCGAGCCGGCCTTGCCCAAGCAGCACGACTGGGACGAGAACCAAGCGCGCTTGGACCGGGCCGTCGCCGAGTACGGCGAGGTCTCCGAGGCCTTGGTTCGCGCCCAACAGCTCTACGCGGTCGGCGAGCTCGAGCGGGCCCGACGCGAACTACGCGTCGCGGTCGACGAACTCATGATCGGCGTCGCCCGTGTGCGCGGGGGGAGCTATCGCTCGCCACGCAGCGAAGAGCTCGAGCAGGGCTTGGGCTGGCGCGCGACCTGGAAGCTCCCCAAGCCCCGGATCTCCAAAGAAGGGCGCGCGCTGATCCGCGACAAGGAGCGCCTCGACGCCTACGAAAAGACCCTGCGCGAGCTCTCGATCGCCCTCGACGAACCCTACCGCGCAGCCCGCCTGGGCGAGTACAGCCAGCCCTATCGGCAGCGATACTTCCGTCGCGCCTACGCCCCCACGGTCGAGCACTACGCCGAGATGCGCGGCATGGATGCGACCCACCTGTGGGCGCTGATGTACACCGAGTCCCGTTTTCGCCGGCACGTGGTCTCGGGGGTCGGGGCCCGCGGAGCGCTTCAGATCATGCCGTGGACGGGTCGCCAGCTCTTGCAGCGCCTCGGCGAGTTCGACGGGCACTTCGATCCCGACACCCTCTTCGACATCGAGACCAACGCGCGCCTGGCCAGCTACTACGTGGCCGAGCTGCTCACCAACTTCCACGGCCAGCCGGCCTTCGTCTACGCCAGCTACAACGGCGGCCCGAGCAACGTCGCGCGCTGGCTCGAGGCCAAGGGGAACGCGGTGCTGACTCGCCCCCTCGGACTCGACGACTTCATCGAAGAGATCCCCTTTACGGAGACCCATCGCTACACCAAGCGCGTGATGGAGACGCAGGCGGCCTACATGTGGATGTACGAGGGCGTGCTGCCCGAGTGGAGCAACGCCGTCGACGCCAAGGTCGAGCACACGATCGAGTTTTGACCCGCTGGCGATCGCCACTTCCCCGGGCGGGGCGCGCAGCTATACTCGGCCGCCTTGACCATCCTCAGCGCCAAAGGCATCCACCGCAGCTACGGCACCCGTGAGGTGCTGCGGGGGGTGGATTTCGCCATGGACGCCGACGCGCGGGTCGGATTCGTCGGCCGCAACGGCAGCGGCAAGTCGACTCTGGCCAAGATCCTCGCCGGCATCGAGAGCGCGGACGAAGGCGAGGTCATCCGGCGCCAGGGCCTGCGGATCGCCTACTTCGCACAGGAGCCGAGCTTCGAGTCGACTTCGCCCCTCGACGCGGCGATGGAGGGCTTGGTCGAGTGGCGCGCGGCGATGGCCGAGCACGAGGCCGCGACGCAGATCCTCGTCAGCGGCGAAGGAGACATGGACGCCGCCTTGGCCCGCCAAGCCGACGCCGCCGCGCGCGTCGAGGCCCGCGGCGGCTGGGACAAGGCCCACCAAGCCGAAGCCATGCTCGGGCATGTCGGCATCCACCGCCTCGACGCCTCGCTCGACGCGATGAGCGGGGGAGAGCGCCGGCGCGTGGCCTTGGCCCGCTGCCTGCTCGCGGACCCGGAGCTCGCCATCATGGACGAGCCCACCAACCACCTCGATCTCGACACCGTCGCCTGGCTCGAGCGTTGGCTGGTCGAGCGCTTTCGCGGCGCGCTGATCTTGGTCACCCACGATCGCTACCTGCTCGATCGCGTCGTCACCCGCACCGTCGAGATGAACCAGGGGCAGGCCCACAGCTATGAGGGCGGCTGGGGCGATTACCTCGAGGCCAAGGCCCTGCGCGAGGCCCACGAGGACCGCGTCGAGTCCAACCGCCGCAACTTTTTGCGCAGCGAACTCGAGTGGCTGCGCCGCAACCCCAAAGCCCGCACGACCAAGCAAAAGGCCCGCGTGCAGCGGGCCGAAGCGGCGCTCGAGACCCGCGCCCCGCGGCGCGAAGGCACGGCCGCCATCGAAGTCGGAGAGACGCGCGCAGGGCGAAGCTTGCTCGAGGCCGAAGAACTCCGCGTCGAGGTCCCCGGCCGGGTGTTGGTCGAGAACTTCACGGCGACCCTGCGCACGGGGGAGCGCTTCGGGATCCTCGGACCCAATGGATGCGGCAAGACCTCCTTGCTGCGCGTGCTGACCGAGCTCGACGCGGCCGCGGCCGGCACGGTGCGCGTGGGCAAGAACACGAAGGTGGCCTACCTCGAGCAGACGCGCTCGGGCCTCGACGATACGGCCTCGATCTTCGACAACGTGGCCGGCGACGGGGGGCACGTGCGCCTGGGCGACCAAGAGCTGAGCGTGGCCGCCTACCTCGAGCGCTTCTTGTTCAGCCGGCACGAGCAGCGCAAGAAGGTCGCCGACCTCTCCGGAGGTGAGCGGGCCCGCGTGGCCCTGGCCAAGACCCTGCGCAGCGAGGCGAACTTGGTGGTGCTCGACGAGCCGACGAACGACCTCGACGTCGACACCTTGGCCGCGCTCGAACAAGCGCTCCTCGACTTCGGGGGCGGCGTGCTGGTGGTGACCCACGATCGCTGGTTCCTCGACCGCGTGGCTACGCACCTGCTGGTCTTCGAAGACAGCCATGTCCAGCTCGAGGTCGGCAACTACGCCGACTGGGCCGAGCGCAAGGCCGCCCGTGAGGCGAGCGCGCGCGAGTTGGCGGCGGCGGCCCCGACCCCCGAGCCAAAACCCAAGGGCAAGTCGAAGGCCGAGGCCAAGTCCGACGGCAAACTGACCTACGCCGAGCGCATCGAGCTCGAGGGCCTGCTCGAAAAGGTCGACGCGGCCGAGACCCGCGTCGGCGAGCTCGAAGCCGAGCTGGCCTCCGAGTCCTTTTATGCGCTCGAGCGCGAGGCCCAAGCCGAACGCTTCGCCGCCCTCGAGACGGCCAAGGCCGAGGCCGAGGCCCTGGCCCTGCGCTGGGCCGAGCTAGAGGAAAAAGCGGGGGGCTAGAGATATGGTGGAACCGGGCCGCGCTTCGAGGCACATGCCTCAGGTGCGCGCATCTCTCGTCTCACTGGTCCTCGTGTCTGCGGCGTGCGCTGCTTGCGCGCCTGCTGATCTGACGGCGGAGACCGGGGACGAGAGCGAAAGCGGCGGCGACACGGCGGACTCCGGCAGCGACAGCGGGACCGGCACGCAAGGCGAGGGCGACGGGACGTCGGAGGGGGGCGGCGATGGAGATGGGGACGGCGATGGCGACGGCGATGGCGATGGAGACGGCGATGGGGACGGCGATGGCGACGTGTTCCCCGACGCGGGCTACCGCTCCGGCGCGCGACTGCAGATCCAAGGCGCCCAAAATGCGGAGGGCCACTTCGTCGCCTCGCACATGTACGACACCGAGCTCGGGATTCACTGCGAGCCCCATGAGATGGCCCCCGGCGACTGGCGGTGTGCGCCCCGTACCAGCTTGTCGCTGAGCTACAGCGACCCCCAGTGCAGCTCGCCGATGTTGGTGTCGACGCAGACCCCGGACTGCGCGGCGGACGAGGTCTACCTCTTCGAAGACCAAGCCTTGCGGGTCACGCAGCGCATCCCGATCACGGGCGGGTACGGGATGGGCTCGGGGAGCTGCCAGCCCTGGTCGGTGGAGGCGCCAAAAGAGGCCTTTGCGCTGACGGTCGAGCCCATCGAGCTCGAGGCCCTCGCACCACTGACCCTGGCCTTCGAGAGCTTTGGGGATCGGATCGGGGTCGAGTACTTCGCGGGGCCCGAGGGCGCGGTGTGGACGCGATGGGCGGCAAACGAGCTGGGGGCGAAGTGCCGGCACGAGCGGACGGGTGAGGCCGACGCTAGCTACCACTGCATGGCGGACGACGGCCTCGGGAAGACGCGGGAGAATGAGCAGGGCGTCTACGTCGACGCGAACTGCACCGAGCTTGCGATCGATCTTCCGAAGAACCCGGCGCAGTGGTCGGTCGACGGCGTGTACAGCGTCGAGTACGCGCCGAGCGGGGAACCGAGCGAGTCCTCGGCGATCCGGACGCACGCAGGTCCGTGGGCCTACCTCGAAGCGGGCGAGGCCTGGGGGATCGTCGACGGGAACTGCGAGCCTATCGATCCGCCTGAAGCCCTCTTGACCCGCCCCGGCACCCGCGGAATGGTCCTACCCCCCTCCAGCGAGAAGCTCTTCGTGCAGTCGCCGGGGCCGACGGGCTTTGGTGCGCGGCGATGGGTGACCGAAGGCGGGGAGAGTCTTCCGAGCTGGGACAAGGACGACTTCGTCAATGATGGCGTGCGCTGTGCCTTCTTGCCCACGCCCGATCGTGGCGGCGTGTGCATTCCGATGCCGGGTGTCGCGGGGTGGACGGCGCCGCCCTTTTTCTCCCTCCAGTGGCCGCACAACAATTGGAACTCGACCTGTACCGCATCGGAGGTCTGGTGGTCAGCCACCATCTCGCCGGCGCAACGACAGCCTGGCGATGTCGTCGGGGGCCCGGAGTCCTACTGCAACTTGGGTGACGAGTGGAGATTTCCCCACCCGACCCTTCTGCAGATCGACGCCGTCACGACCGACTGCTACCACTCCGACGGCCCGGGCGGGAGCTGCACGCACACCCCGAACTGCGGCCCCCTGTACCAGGTCTCCGAGACCACGGACGTCTCCGGCCTGCCCGTCTTCGAGGCGCACACGCTCTGACGCGCCCTGCTAGTCTGCGCCCGATGACGGCGCAGACGGGGCCTTACGTCGGCAATCAGACACCCGAGGGGCTGATCAACTTTTCGTTGGGGCAGCCGAGCCCGCGGATGTTGCCGCTGGACGAGATCGCCAAAGGGGCGGCGAGCTTGGGCGGGGCCGATCGGCTGGTCTTGCAGTATGGCGCGACGCAGGGCTTCGTGGGCTTTCGAGAGGCGCTCGCGGGATTCTTGTCGCAACGCTACGGGGCCGAGGTGCGCGCCGAGCAGCTGGCCCTGTCGGGAGCCGTG
>JAUIJR010000370.1 GCA_030431075.1 Polyangia bacterium
GGGCGGCATGGATCCCTCGTGGCAGGACTACGCCGCTTGGAGCTTCGTGGCCTTTGCGGCCGGGTGGCTCGCGTGGCGGATGCTACGACCGCTGCCCGCCGCCGACTGCGCCCGCTGCCCGAGCGCTAATTCGAGGCCAATCGCAAGTGCAGTCCCGAGCCCCACCCCGCCCGGGGCCGCCCCGCGCTCCGGCATCCGTGCGGCGGGGCTACGGATCCTCCGTGACTGAAGTCCGCGGACGCAGCCTTCGCATCGAGCTGCTGGCCTCGCTGGCCATGGTCTTGGTGCTGGCCGTGGTGACCTTGTCCTTTACGGCCGAGCTGCTCGGCTCGCGTCGGCACCGCGAGCTCGAGGTCGACCGACTGCGCGAGCACACCCACGGGCTGGCCACCTTGGCGGCGATGCGCTTTCGCGGCGGTCAGGCCGAGGCGCGCGCCCTCGAGGACCTCGCCCAGCAAGCGCTCGCCTCGACCCGCGGTACGGTGGCCGTCGAGGTCTTCGCCTTCGGAGACGAGGAGGCCTCGGCCGCCCAGCTCCTCGCCCGCGCGGGCTTGCCCGCCGACGACGCCCCCGCCCCGACGCGCACAGCCCAGGTGCACACCCACGCCCTCGACAGCCTCGGCTTGGTGATCGTCGACGAGCCCCTGCCCACCTTCGGGACGCCGGGTCGCTTGGCCGTCTTGCGCTCGACCTCCGAGCTCTCCGGCTGGACCCGATTCGCCGACTGGCCGACGATCTTGGTGGTCGCGGGCGGCGTGGCCATCGTCTTGTTGGCCCTCGGCGCCTTTTTGATCGAAGCGCAGGTGCTTCGGCCACTGCGTGCGCTCAAGGCGGGTGTCGCGGCCGTGGCCCGCGGCGAGCTGCGCACCCGCGTACGGGTCGACGCCTCGCGCGAGCTCAACGAGCTCGGGGCCGGCTTCAACGAGATGACCGAGGCCCTCTCGCACCAGCACGATCGCCTCGGCGATCAGGCCCAACGCCTGCGCCGCACCGAGCACATGGCCGCCGTCGGTCGACTCTCGGCCGGCGTCGCCCACGAGGTCGGCAACCCCCTGGCCGCCTTGCTCGGCTATACCGAGCTGCTCTTGGATCCCCGCGCCGAGCCGGCGCTCAGCGAAGAGCAACGCGGCTTGCTCACGCGCATCCAGTCTCAGACCCAGCGCATTCAATCGATCGTGGCCCAGCTGCTCGACTACAGCCGCCAAGGCGCTCGCAACCAGCGCGAGGTGGATCTCGACGAGACCCTCGAAGAGACCCTCGCCCTCTTGCGCGCCGACCCCTCGACCAAGGAGGTGGAGATCGAACGCGTGGGCGCGAGCTCATTGCCGGCCTGGGCCGACCCGGCCTTGGTCGCGCAGGTCCTCTTGAACCTCGGCCTCAACGCCTGCCGGGCCGCACGCGAGGGTGAAGGTCCGGCGAAGGTTCGCGTCGCCTCCCTGCAGCGGGGAGATCGAAGCTGCATCGAGGTCCGCGACTCTGGACCGGGGATCGATCCCGAGATCGCCGACCGCATCTTCGAGCCCTTCTTCACCACCCGGGCCGCCGGTGAAGGTACGGGGCTGGGCCTCGCCATCTCCCGCGGACTCGTCGAATCGATGGGCGGCGAGCTGCGATGCCAGGCCGAGCCCTCCTTGCTGGGCGGCGCCTGCTTCGTGGTCGAGCTCCCTTCGCAAGCGCCCGCCCCGGGCTCGAGCACGACCCTGGAACGCGAACCGACGCCCGAGGCCTCGGCCTAGGACTCGCCCGCCCCGCCGCGGCCTTCGTCGGCCCGGCGTGCATGCTCGAGCAGCAAGTAGGTGACCGGTGTGGTCTTGGTGTTCGAAGCGAAGCTCTCGTCGCTGGCCAAGAACTCGAAGTCCCCGTGGGTCCAGTCGAGGAGATCGAAGATCCGATCGCGCACGTGGGTAAAAGGTCCGAGGTTGTCGACGTCGTAGACTGCCCCTTCGACCAGGCGGATCGCCACCCGCTCCTTCTCGTCGTCGACCACCAAGGCGCCCGTACGCTTCTCGCCCTCCAAAAAGGAGAGCAAGCTGCCGAGCCGCACGTGTCGAAGGTCGCCGCGCAAACCCTCGGTGGTGGTGTCGCGCGAGGGATGACGCTCGTGCCGACCGACGACGGCCGTGACGCGAGCGAGGACCTCGTCGGGGCTCGTGTCTTTGGCGAGGTAGTCGTCGACGCCCATGCGGTAGCCCTGCAGGCGCGAGAGGTCGTCGCTCAGGCGCGTAAAAAACACGAAGGGCGTGTGCCGCAGGCGTTCCCGCGAGCGCACCATTCGCAGCAGCGTCCAGCCGTCCATGACCGGCATCTCCACGTCCGACAAGATCACGTCGGGCACCCGCTTGAGCGCGGCCGAAACGGCCACGAGGCCATTTTCGGCGACGCGCACGCGCACGCCACGGTCGCGCAGGGCATCTCCGAGCTCGATGCGCACGGAGACCGAGTCGTCGACCAGTAGCACGCTCAAGGGCCGGTCGTGGGCGGGCGCCGGCTCGGGGTGGCTCTTGGACAGCGCGCTGGCCAAGCAGGCCTCGAGCTTTTGGCGCGTCCCCTCGCTAAAGGCCTCGAGCTGCACGAGCAGATCCGTCTCGCGGCGCGCGACCGGTTGCTCCGACTCCGGCGCGACCTGACCTTTGAGGTAGAGCACCTCTTGGTCGGGAAGGTGCAGCTTGATCCGGACCGGCGCGTCCGGCTCGAGCTCGGGCGTCCGCGGGAGGATCAGCCTCCGGTCGCGCAGATGGTCCCCGTACTCCACCAAGAAGTCGTCGAAGGACTCGAAGCGCACGCGGAAAATCTTGCCCGGCGCCGACACGTCGCCGGGATCCTAAGGCTTTTGCGCCCCCTTGACCACGTGTGTAGGTGCGTGTGGGTCGGGCCCCCGCGAGCTGCTAGACTCGGGCCGTGACCCCACACCCGCCCCTGCGGCGACCCCCGGAGCTCGAGTCCGGCCGTCGCAGCCCGTCCGTCGCTCCGGCGGAGCCGAGCTTTTTGAGCTCGGTCCTCGTCTCTTTGGCCTGGGTCTTGTTGGGGATCTTGTCGCTGGTGGTGGGCCTGGTCGCCTTGGTGACGGTGCTCGCCATGGCGCGCCAAGCCGGCGAAGCGCGCTCGAGTCTGCTTTTGTGGATCTTCGCGCTCTTCGTGACCTTTGGGATCCCCTTCGCGCTCGCGGTCTGGAAGCACTGGGGCGAAGCGGGGCGCATCCGCGCTACCATGGCCTGGCTCCCGACCTTGTGGAACGCGAGCGCGCTCGCGGTCGGCATCATGCTCGTCCCGGATCTCGTCGGCACCGCCTTGCGCAACACCGACTGGATCGTCGAGGGCAACATGGGCGCCGACCACAACGCGACGCGCACCCTCAGCGCGCTGGGACACCGCGCCGCCGATGTCGTCGACCCCGACGGCGAAGCGCTGGTCCAAGCGCCGAGCTTCGACACCTTGGTCGACGTCGACCATGCGATCGAGCTGCCCTTCAACCCGAAGGGCAACGCGATCTTCGTCGACGTCGAGCTCGAGGGGCCTACCGGCGATCGCGTGCAGCGACGCTACCTCTTCGACACGGGCGCCTCGTTCACGACGATCACCTCGGAGACGGCGGCGGAGCTCGGCATCGAAGTGCCCGACGACGCCCCCACCGTCGAGTTCAACACCGCGAGCGGCCTTCGCCAAAGCCGGGTCGTCTACCTGCCGAGCTTGACCCTCGGTGGCGTCGAGGTGGGCTCGCTGCTGGTCTCGGTGTGCGACGCCTGCGCGACCGAGCGGACGAGCGGCCTGTTGGGACTCAACGTCATGCGCGAGTTCGTCGTTCAGATGGACTACCAAGCCCATGAGATTCAGCTCTTGCCGCGCCTTCACGAGGGCGCGCCCGACCGCGCCTACGACATCAAGCCGGTCGCTCGCCTCGCCCTGCGCGGTCGCGCCGACATCATGTTTGGGCGCGTCCGCTGGCAAGTCGAGGTCGAAAATCGCGGACAGGTGCCGCTGCAAAACGTGACGCCGGTCGTCGAGTTCACGGACGGGCCGGCCTTGTACGGCCAGCGCATCGATCGCATCGAGCCGGGCGACCGGGCCTTGTCCCTGGTCGAAGGACCGGTCGGCGAGAGCCCGCAAGGCAGCGAGTCGCGCCGCGAATTCACGATGTCGATCGCCGAGGCTCAATGGTGAAGGCCACTTCGCTCGCGCTGTGCACCGCCGCCTTCGTCCACCTCCACGGTGAGCTGGGCGCCCGTTGGGGAGAGCGGCTGTACGCCTGGGCCCCCGTCATCGACCCCGAGGCCGAAGGCCAAGAGCTCGGCTGGCTCACCGACGCGCCATGGGCCAAGGTCGCGCTGGTCATCACCGTCGCGCTCTTCGTCTTGACCCTGGGTAGCTCGATGGCCAAGCGCGCCGGCCGACGCCGTGGCAACACCCTGAACCGGCGCGACTTCTCTCTCGAGGTCGCGCGACTCGAGAGCCTGCCGCGCACCCCCATCGCCGAGGCCCACGACGGGCCGGTCCACTTCGAGGGCGTCATCGCTTCGGCGAGCGAGACCCTCGGCGGCGAAGACGGACGCGAGCGCGTCTACTTCAACCGGGCCGGCGCCGGCCGACGCACCGCCGTGGCCTCGGAGCTCGTCTTGGTGCGAGACGAAAGCGGCCAAGTCTCGATCGAAGACTTGGACGGGGCTCGCGTGATCGCCGCGAAGGAGCGACGCGCTGGCGCCCGGGTGAGCGACGCGGCCAACATCTCCTTGCGGATCGGTGACCGCGTTCAGCTGCTCGGCTACTTCCGCGGCGAAGTCCACGGACATGACGAAGCCCCCGAGCAGCGTGTATACGGAGTGCTGGGGGGTGGAAAGCCCGTGCAGGTGCGCGTGATGGCCCTGGACGATCCACCGGCCGACCCACCGCCCGCCGACACCCAAGCCGAGCCCCTCTCCTCTTCGCAGCCCGAGCCCCCTAGCGAAACCGAAGATGTCCCGACCCCAGCGCCTTGAACTTCGTCCCCTCTTTCTCGCCGGCACCGTGCTCGCGTTGGCGCTCGCGCCCGCGTGCAAGAAGGACGGCAAAGAGAGCAACGACCCCGAGCTCGTCGACGGCGCCGACGATGGTGCGCAGGAGGGCGGCGAGGAAACTGGCCCCGAAGCTCCCAGCTACCCCGAGCAAGACGCGGATCCGCCCGAGCTGGCCCAGGCCTTCGAGCTCTTCGTGATGGGCAAATACGAAGATGCGGCCGCGATGGCGCGTCCGCTCAGCGAGAGCCTGCTCGAGGACTCGCAGATCCGCGCGCGCGGTATCGCCTCGGCGATCTACGCCATGAGCGCGGCGCAGGACCTCGCCGAGCATGGTCACGCCCCGGGTGAGCTGGCCGTCGAGCAAGCCGGTCGCCTCGCCGATCCCGAGCTCACGCAGTTCGCCAACATGGGCCTGGCGGCCTACCACTTGGGCGTGCAGGACTACGTGAAGGCCGAGGGCCTACTCGCCAGCGTGGTCGACACCGAAAGTCCCCAGCAGACC
>JAUIJR010000371.1 GCA_030431075.1 Polyangia bacterium
CGGTGGTGGCCTCGACGGTCTCAAGGACAAACTGCCGGGAGCACTCGGCGGCCTGTTGGGCGGAGACTGAGTCCGCCCCCACCGGCTCGCGGGAGGAGGGTCCACGCGAGCCGGTCACCTTCATCTCGCGTGGGCGCCATTCAGCGCCCACGCGTTTTTTTGCGTCTAGAGCCCTGCTGAGGGCCCTTGGCGGCCCTGCTGTCGATCCGCGCGTGCACGCCCCGAAGGGGGGTGCCAAGATTCGAGGGTGAACGGCGGCTCGAGCGGCGACTTCGATCGGGGCGATGCGGCGGATGACGACGCTGCCATCGATCCCTTCGATCCCTCCCGCTCACAGTTCAGGGCGCAACTTCGCTTGGTGATCGAGACGAAGGTGCAAGCGCGCGCGCACAACCGCCGGGTCGGTGACGTGCTGGCGACGACGGACCTCGAGCTCGCGGCTGAGCTGCGCGCGCTGGGCTTCGACTCGGAGCGCGCGCGGGTACTCGACTTGCTGCCGCTGATCTGGGTGGCCTGGTCGGACGGGAAGATCCAACGCAACGAGCGCGCCCGGATCCTGGAGATCTTGCGTGTGCGAGGGATCGCACCCGGCAGCTCGTGTTGGGACCTCATCGAGACCCTGCTCGAGACCCGCCCCTCGGACGCCTACCTCGAAGCCGCCTTGGACGCGCTCTCCCGCCTCATCGGCAACCGGGCCGCGACCAAAGCGACCGTCGTCGCCATGTGCGTGGAAGTCGCGCGCGCCAGCGGCGGCATCTTCGGCATCGTCTCTTCGGTCGACCCCCGCGAGCGCCGACGCCTCGAAGCCGTGGCCGAAGCCCTGGGCCCCGAGGCGAAAGCCGAGCTGCAAAGCGCGTTGTTGGGGCGCAGCTAGAGGCGGGCGGGGGGCGCGAGCGGGCTCGCCTTCTTGTCGAAGAGGGGGGCACCCAGACGCACGCGGGTGCCCGGCACGAGGCCACCCCAGCGGCAACTCGTCTCCCAGTCGGCTTCTGCGTCGGGGTCGAGCCCGAGCCGACGAACGAGCTCGGCGCTCGAGCCCGGAAGGAAGGGGCGAAGGTGGACCGCCACGAGGCGCAGCAGCTCGGCCGCATCGTAGAGGGTCGATGCGAGCTTCGCCTCGGTCTCGGGATCGGAGCGAGATTTCGCCAGCTTCCAAGGGGCGCGCTCGACGATGAAGCGGTTGGCGCGCTCGACGAGAGACCAAAGCGCATTCAAGGCGTCGTCGGTCCTCGCTTCGTCGAAGGCGCGCTCGATTTCGCCTTGAACCTGCGCTGCAAGCTCGGCGTGACCCGGGTCTGAACGCTGCGGGGTCGGGACTCGCCCGTCGAACCAGCGCGTGATCATGTGGACGGTGCGATTGAGGAGGTTGCCGAGTTGGTTCGCCAGCTCCGCCTCACGGCATTGCCAAACGCGCGCCTCGCCAAAGTCCCCGTCCCGGCCGTGCCGGACATGGCGCAGCAGAAAATAGCGCAGCGCATCCACCCCGCAGCGCTCCGCGATGGCCGCGGGGTCGATGGCATTGCCCATCGATTTGCCGATCTTGTTGCCGTCCACCGTCAGGTAGCCGTGCACGACGAGGGCGCTCGGCCACGCGAGGCCGGCCGAGGCCAAGATGGCCGGCCAGTAGAGCGCGTGAAAGCGGGTGATGCCCTTTCCGAGCACGTGCACCCGCTCCCCTGCGGGTGACCACCATCGGCGAAAGTGCTCGCCGTCGTCCGCGTAGCCCAGCGCGCTGATGTAGTTCCCCAGCGCATCGAACCAGACGTACATGACCTGCTCGGAATCGTCGGGGACGGGGATGCCCCAGCCCTTGGCCCTTTCACTCGATCTCGAGATGCTGAAGTCGACCAGGCCGCGATCGACGAAGGCCAGGACCTCGTTGCGGAAGTGCTCGGGGGTGATCCGCAGCTCGCCGGACTCGATGCCCTCGCGCAGGCGCTCGGCGTAGCGCTCGAGGCGAAAAAAGTAGTTCGACTCCTCGACCAACTCGGGGTCGGTGCCGTGCTCGGGGCAGCGCCCCTCGAGAAGCTCGGTCTCGGCGTAGAACTGCTCGCAGCCCACGCAGTAAAGGCCCCGATAGTCTCGCCGGTAGATGTCACCGCGCGCGAAACAGGCTCGCCAAAGCTTTTCGGCCGCCCGGCGGTGGCCGGGGTCGACGCTCGTGCGCACGAAGGCGTCGGTCGACAAGTCGAGCACTTCGCGCAGCCGCGCGAAGACGGCGGCGTTCTCGTCGACGAGGGTTTGGGTCGAGACGCCGAGCTCGGCCGCGGCCCGAACGTTCTTGAGCGAGTTCTCGTCGCTTCCGGTCGAAAAAAAGACCTCCCGGCCACGCTGCCGTCGATGGCGCGCGATGGCATCCGCCACCACGAGCTCGAGCGCGAATCCGACATGGGGTCGCGCGTTGACGTAGGGGATGGCGGTGGAGATGAGAAATGGCGTGTCGCTGTGCATGCTGCTGTCCTCGAGGAGGCCGACGAAACGCGAAAACCCGGCGGGCCCTCGCAGGGCCGGCCGGGTTGTGGGCTGGGGAGAGTTCGACTCAGACCGCACACATGGACGCCCCACGCGAAAACTCGCGCATGGACATCGACATGGAGCTGCGGGTGAGGCCGAACATGGCTAGGTCACGAATCTAGCCCGGCCCTGCCGAGCGGTCAAACGCAGCCCTTCATTCGCACGCGGGCCCCTGGACCACGCAGCTTTGCATCCACTGGGCGGGGTCCATGCAGTTCATCTGCTCCGCCGGGTCCTGGCTCGCCAAGCAGGCCTCGAAGAAGCTCGGGTCCTTGAGGGTGCACCGCTCGAGGGGCTCCCACGCCGGGGGCCGGCAGTCGCCAAAGCTCCAATCGTAGCCGTTTCGCCACGCGTCGCCGGAGTACAAGATGTGGACCCAGCTGTCGCGGCCGAAGTCGCCGAGGTTGAGGTCGACATGAAGGTTGCCGAGCTCGCGGTCGCGCAAGGCGGTGAGCATGCAGGTCTCGACGGCCGAGAGCCCCGGCTGATCGCCGTTGGGCATGTAGACGCCGCAGGGCGAGGGAATCTCGCAGGCGAGCATGGCTTGGTGTTCGGCCTCCCAGGGGCAGACGTCACCCTGGCAAAAACACGCGCATTCGGCCGGATCGTTGTCGCCGCGGCCGCACTCGGTGAAGCCGGGGACCTCGGCATCGAGGTAGCTGCACCACTGCTCGGCGAGCACCCAATCGAGCCGGTCCCCGTCGCGCCGGTAAAATGCACGGCGCCCTCCTTCGAAGGCGTCGCCGCGGGGCAGGCAGCGGCCCTCCCACTCGATGTCGACCTGACAGGAGGGGCCGATGGCGTAGCGGTTGTCGTAGTACTGGCAGTCGGGGGCCTCACGGCAGCCATCGAAGTCGTCGTCGAAGGCGGCGCAGGCCGCGATGGCGTCACCGTCGTCACCCCCGCTGGATTCGCTGGTCTCACTGCCGAACGCAGACGGCCCGCACGCGAGCAAGGCGGCCACAGGGAGGCCACGGACGAAGACACCCATCGGCGAGCAGGCTAGCACGGGGACCTTCGGTCAAATGGCCCAGTGCAAGGGGTGGTAGACGAAAGCACCCGAAGACTGGGGCGGGAACCTCCAGTCGAGGCTCGCTTCGATCAGGCAATTCTCGAGCTCTCCATCGCCCAGCTCCGAGTACCAAAGGGCGCTGCGAAGAACTCGCCCGTCTGCGTAGACGACGAGCATGAGGCCGATCCGGCCGGAGATCTCGGGACAGTCCACCTTGCGAGCGTCAATGCACGCATCCCAAGCCTTCCGCTGGCCTTCGATGGTTCGCAGGTCCGAGTTTGAGGTTGGAGGGAGGTACTCCGTGTGTGTCAGGAAGTTGCCGCCGCGCTGCTCGTCGTGGTCGGACTCGAACCACTTCGGAATCCGGATGAGCGAGGGTGGCTCGTCGGGGGCGTCGGCATCGCTGACGGTTTCGAGAGGGGCGGCTCCGCACTTCGCGGGCACGGTGGTCTCCGGGTCTGGGACTGAGGGCGCAAACGCTTCGGTGGAGGGAGCTTGCCCGTCGTCGGGCGCCGACTTCTGTCCGATCCGATCGATGGGAGTGGCGCGGGGCTGCGTAGGTTCGGGTTCGGCAACTTCCGTGCCGGCCGGCGCTGGCGCACAGGCGACGTCCGAACCCGCGAGTGCAGAGACGAATACGACTCGTCGAGCACCGGCGCCTGCGTGAACGGCGAATCTCTTCACGAGCCGAGTCTAGCTCCGTCTTCGGTGGCCTCGCTGGCACAGGCGAGCGTCACGCTCAATCTGCACACAGCGGCAACTTCCCCGAGGGCGCGGGGTTGTTCCCCGTCGCCCCTGGCGGGGGCACTTCGACGAAGCAGGTCTCGAGATCGCCGCTGCCGTCGGTGTTCCACTCGACGCGGAGGTAGCCGTAGCGGGGGGTGCCGAGGCCTTGGTTGGCGCCGCCGGTGCCGACGATGATCTCGCGCAGGCGGGTGGGGCCGACGGGGAAGTCGAAGTCGACGACGCCGTGGTAGTGGCCGGCGACGATGAGAGACGCTTCGGCGATGGCGGCCTCGACCAGCAGGTGCTGGGCTTGGTCTTCGCGCGACCAGCCGGCGCCGGTGAGGCCGGCGTAGGGGGGGTAGTGCATCACGAGGATCAGGCGCTCGTCGGATTCATGGCTGAGCAGGGCGGGGAGTCGGCCTTCGACCGAGCGGGCGAGCTGGGCGCTGCCCGTGTCGAGGTGGACGAGCTTGAGGCCGCATAGGCTCGTTTCGTGCGTGCCGGGTCCGTAGCGCAGGTTGTAGGCCGCGTCGGTGCGCTTGTAGATGTCGTGGTTGCCGGGGGTCAGCTGCACCGGCACCGGCGAGCGGGCCAAGGCCAGGTCCACGCGGTCGAACTGCGAGGCTAGCGAGTTCTCGGTCAGGTCGCCCGCGATCGACAGGGCCAACAGCGGCGTGCCGGCGTCGGCCGAGTCGTTCGCGTCTTTGCGCAAGCGCTCCACGATCCGCTCGAACTGATCGGGGTTCGTTTGGATGTCGCCCAAAAAGGCGATGCGTGCGCGGGTGGGGCACTCGAGCTGGCCGCGGATCCAGTGGGTCTCGCCGGCTTGCAGGTCGAGCTGCACGCTGCGTTCGAGGGGGGCGTCTTCGAGCAGCTCGACCGTCGCGTCGATGGGGCCCGCGAACACCCGGGCGTAGGGCGAGACATTGCGCAGGTCGACTTGGACTTGGCCGCCCGCTTCGCTTTGGGCCGCGATGGCGAAGTCGCCGCCCGCGGCCACGCGTGCCACCATCGTGTTGGCTACGGGTTCGCGCAGGTGGCCGCCTTCGTGGCGTCGCTCGGGTACCTCGTCGTCGGGGCGAACGAAGCGCAGCTCGACTTCGGAGAGGGAGCGGGCTTCGGCCAACTCCCAGGCGGCCAGGGCGCGGCACTCGGCGCGGGTGTAGTCCGGGTTGGCGCACTCGGCTTGTTCGCATGCGCTGGCCCAGGTGAGCAGGGCGAGGGCCGCCGCCGTCAG
>JAUIJR010000372.1 GCA_030431075.1 Polyangia bacterium
GATGTCGATGCTGCGCATCATGAGCGCGACGTTTTGGGCGTCGGCCCACTGCATGCGCAGCCCACCGCCGTTGCGACCCGAGGCGCCCGCGACCAGGTAGCTGCGCTCGAGCACCACGATCGATGGGGGTCGTTTGCGGGCGCGGTGCAGCTTGGCCAGCTGGTAGGCCGTCGACAGGCCCATGATGCCCGCGCCGATGATCACGAGCTCGGCCCGATCGGGCAGAGCGTCACGCACGGGGCTGGGGGCGGCCGCGTTCACTCGGGGGCTCCGTCACTTGCCTTCGGGTCGCCCTCGCTCGGGTCGTCCTCGCGGGCGGCCAGCGCCGCAAAGCTCACCGCTTCGAGCGGCGGGCGCGGCGTAAAGGGGGCCAAGGGCAGCTCGGCGTCGAGGCCCTGGGCCTGCATCCAGCGGGCGAGAGAGGCGAGGCACTCTTTGCCTTGGCAAGGCCCGGTGCCCAAGCCCGTGTAGCGCTTGAGCTCCTCGACGCGCCGAAAGCCGAGCGAGAGCGCGTGCTCGAGCTCGTGCACGGTCACGTCCTCACATCGGCAGACGAAACAGCGGCGGGGCATCGTGGCTACTCCTCCTCCGGGACATGTGCGCGCCGATCGAGCAGGGCCTTGGCGACGCGTCGTCCGTCACGGTGGGCCTCCGTCGGAGACATTTGGCCACAGAGCTCGCCCGCCGCCCACAGCTCGCTCGCCCCCATCCGACCACAGCGGCCCGCGGCGTCGCGGACCAAGGCGAAACCGTGGCCGTCGAAGTGTGTCTCGGCGCCAGCCATCACGCCGAGCTCGTGCGCGGGCGCGGGCAGGGGCGCCAGCGCGACCAGGCGGCAAGGGATGCGCTCGCCGGTCTTGGTTCGCAGGGCGCGGACTTCGGGATCCCCCAAGATGTCGGCGACCTCCTCGGCGGGGACCCAGCGCGCGTGCAAGCGCTCGGCGAGCTCGCGGCCGTGCTCGCCTTCGCCGACGACGACCGTGCTTTGCGGTTCGAGTTCGAGCGCGTCGTGGGCCATCAACTCCAACAGTCCGCGGGCCGAGACGACGCCGGGACGATCGTTGTTGGGCAAGGGGATCATCGGATCCCGACTGCCGGTGGCCAAGATTACGGCCGCCGCCGCGAAGGTGTGCAAGGCGGGGGCGGTCTCGGCGTGGGCGGCAAAGATGCCCTCGCCGGGGTAGGCCGCGAACATGCCCGCGCAAAGCAGGGACTCGGGGGGCGGGGCCGGATCATCCCAGGCCGCCGGCGCGCGCAGGTAGTCCCGTGGGCGGCGGTCGACGACGAGGTGCTCGACGCCGGCCGCGGCCAGGACCTCCGCCGCCCCGCGACCGGCCGGACCGGCGCCGACGATCAAGACCGCAAGGCGGTGGTGGAGGTGGCCACTCGGGGCTTCGGCCTCGGCGTCGGGCAGTTCGCCAAAGCCGGTGAGCTCGCGCGCGATGCTCTGCATGGCCTGGTTGAGCAGGCGCGGCCGCACCATCAAGTGGTGATGATCGATGCCGGAGCTGAAGGCATGGTCGACCAGGCGCGAGGGATCCACGGCGTCGAGGCGGTGCTTGTTCTGCGAGCCGAGCCGACGTCCCGGCGCCGCGGCCTCGGTGCAGGCCCGGCGATTCGAGCGTCCGTCCACGCGCATCAAGCAGGTGCCGCAGTCCCCGCGCAGGCAGTAGGGGCCGCGTGCGCGTCGGTACTTGGCCGAGCGCGAAGTAGCGAGCCGGTCTGCGCACAGCAAGCTGCTGACGAGCCGCTCTCCCGCCGATGCCTCGAGCGCACGCCCGTCGACGACCATCGAGACGCGCGGGCCGTCGGCTTCACGGCGGCGCAGGGGGGGCCGAGCCACACTTCGATGTACCAGATCCCCGCCGGAGGGAACATCCAGTCCGCGGGGGCGCGGATCAGCCCGGCCGCTCGCCGAAGATCGCCGTTCCGATCCGGATCATGGTCGCGCCGGCCTCGATGGCCGACTCGAAGTCGCCCGACATGCCCATGGAGAGCTCGCGCAGGGGCATGCCCTCGCGGCCGCGGGCTTGCTCGCGTGCGCGCAGACCGGCGAGATCGGCAAAGGCCTGCGCGGCCCGCTCCGCTCCACCGAGCGGGGCCATGGTCATCAGCCCCTCGCAGCGCAGGTGCGGGCACCCGGCGATGTGATCCAAAAGCGCGGAAAGCCCCTCGGGAAGGACGCCGGCCTTCGCGGCCTCGCCGGCGTTGACCTCGACCAAAAGCGACTGAAGGCAGCCCGCGTCGGCCGCCTTGCTCTCGAGGGCGTCGACCAGCGCCACGCGGTCGACGGTGTGGATCAAGGCCCGGCCGATCACGTACTTGATCTTGTTGCGCTGCAAGCTGCCGATGAAGTGCCAACGCAGGTCGGCGTAGCTGGGCTGCGCTGCTAGCTCGCGCTCCTTGTCGCGGAACTCCTGCGCGTAGTTCTCGCCAAAGTCGCGCAGGCCCAGCTGGTAGGCGGTCTCGATCGCGGCGCTCGGGTGACGCTTGCTCACGGCAATCAAGCGCGGCGCGCTCTCGGCCGGAGCTCGCGCCGTGGCGGCGTCGATGCGGCGACGCAGCCCCTCGAGCCGCTGGGCCATCGCCTCGCGTGCGCTCACGTCGGGCCCGCCTCTTCGTCTGCGGCGTGGATCGAGCGCCGGCCTTGGTGCGGCAAAATGCCGACCGAGCGCAAGAGCACGACGACCTCGGCGAGCGGCAAACCGACCACATTGGTGTACGAGCCTTCGATGCGCGGGATGAAGGACGCAGCGCTGGCCTGGATGCCGTAGCCGCCGGCTTTGTCTCGCCACTCGTCGAGGTCGAGGTAAGCCTCGAGTTCGTCTTCGGTGAGGCTGCGAAAGTCGACCTTTGTGGTGATGGCGTGGACCAGGGGCGGGCGGCTCTCGCCCGTCGCGTCGGCGTCGGCATCGGCGTCGAGCGCGAAGCTCGTCGTCACTCGATGCCGATGCGCCTCTTGCAGACGACGCAGCATGCGGCGGGCCTCGTCGCGATCGGCGGGCTTTTCGAGAGGCGGTGCGTCGGCGCGGATCCACACCACGGTGTCGGCGGCCAGACGAATCTCGCCGGGTGCGCGGGGGCAGGCCTCGAGCTTTTCGCGGGCGGTTCGCTTGGCGTAGGCCTCGGGGCTCTCGTCGGCGCGCCACTGCTCTTCGCAGGACCCGGTTCGGATCTCGAAGTCCAAGCCCAAGCTGCGCAAGAGCTCTGCGCGGCGGGGGGAGCGCGAGGCGAGCACCAAGCGGGGCGTGTCCACGGCGGACGAGTAGCACGGCGCGGGGCCCCCGTCGCGCGGCCGGGACGGGCGCGCCCGAGCTGCTAAGCTGCGCCGCATGCACTGCCGCAGCACCCCCTGCAGCGTCGCCGCCTTGGCCCTCTTGGGTCTGCTCGCGGTGGACCATCAGCTCGGCGCCGGCCGATCCGAAGGGCGCAGGGCCGCGTCGGAGGCGGAGCTCGCCGCCCTCGTGCCGGAGGCAGCCGTGGAACTCGCGGGCTTGTGGTCGCGCTACGAAGGGATGTCCGAGGGCGAGCCGGTGCGCTTTTGGTACTTCCACGGCGACGGCCATGGCCTTTATCGCTACGGCCGGGTCGGCTACACGAACACCCACAGCTTCGACTACACCTTGCGAGGCGATCGCGTCTCGCTGCGCTTTCGCAAGACGGGCGAGGCCCATGAACTCGTCGCACGCATCGAAGCGCGCGAGGGCAAGCGCGTGCTGCGTCTCGAAGGTGACCCCCGCGATCCGGGCGCGACCTACACCTGGGCGCGCCCGCCGATCTCGGCGGGAGACGAACCCGGCCTGACGGCCGAGGCCGCCGACGCGGCCGTGCCCTTCGCCGGTCACATGTGGGTCGACTTTCGCAGCTTCGCCACCGGCGGCGCGGGCTTTGCCCTGTACCAGTTCGGGCCCGCGGCCATCGACGGGCGCGGCGTGGGCTGGTTCCACGAGGGCGACTTCGACGAGTGGCGTACCGAGGCGCTGAGCTACCGGGTCGACGGTGAGCGGGTGGAGCTCTTTTTCGACCTCAACGCCGAGCTGGGCATCACCCCATTTCAACTCGGGCGCGAGGGCGAGACGCGCGTCTTGGAGTTGGACGAAGACCCCCGGGATTTTTGGCTGCGGCACCGCTACCGTGACGCGGGGCGGGCCTTCGGCACGCCGGCTTTCGATCTCCAAGCCGAGCTAGCGCGGATCGAAGGGGCACCGTGAACACGCAGATGCATCGGCTCACGCGAGGACTGCTGGCGGCGAGCTTGGGGCTGTGCCTCGGCGCGTGCGATGGCTCGAAGTCGGCGCAGGCCAAGGCGAGCGAGGGCCCGAGCCAGGACCCAAGCGAGGCACCCGGAGACGGCGCAGACGCGGACGCAGCGCCGTCGGGCGCGACGACGGCCGCCACCGGCGATGCCGCACCCGCGGCGACGGGACGCCCGGCCGAAGACATCGCCCGGGACGCGCGGCGCAAGCCCCAGGAGGTCATGGATTTCTTCGAGCTCGAGGCGGGTGACCGCGTGGTCGAGCTGATGGCCGGGCGCGGCTATTACGTCGAGCTGCTCGCCGATCGAGTGGGTCCCCAGGGCAAGGTCTGGGCCCACAACTCCCCCTTCGTGCTCGAGCGATTCGCCCGCGAGCCGATCACTGAGCGCTTGGCCCGCCTCGCCAACCCAGCCATCGCCCGCCTCGACACCCCCCTCGACGCGCCCGAGCTGCCCGAGGATCTCGACGGGGTCCTGATCATCCTCTTTTATCACGACACCTACTGGCAGGAGGTCGACCGCAAGGCGATGCTGGCGGCGATTCACGCCTCGTTGGCCGACGACGGGGTCTTCGGCCTCGTCGACCACCACGCCCAAGCGGGCAGTCGTGATCGCGACGTCAAACGCCTGCACCGTGTCGATCGCGAGATGGTGCTCGAGGAGGTGTTGGCCGCCGGTTTCGTGCTCGATGCCGAGTCGGAGCTGCTTCGCCACCCCGAAGACGACCTCGAGCGGAACGTCTTTTTTGCCGGCGAAGACCAGCGCGACCTCACCGATCGCTTCGTGATGCGCTTCAAAAAGGCACAGAAGCCCGCACGAGAAAAGTAACGCGAGGCTGCAAGTCCTCGCGGCCACGGCCGAAGAGGGGCCATGGCCCGCTCTTCGCCGACCTCTTGCCTTCGCTTTTGTCTCGTGGCGGTCTTTGCCTTGGGCGGCTGCGAGAGCTGGGAGCTCGATCTCGAGGGGCCCCGGATCGTGCGGGCCCCTTTCGCTCCCGGGCTCGAGGCGATCGACGGCGTGGCGCCACGTTTGCGCTTCGAGTTCGACGCGCCGATGGATCCCACGACGGTGCACGCCGGATCGCTCGCGCTGATCCCCTGGCCGGGAGACGAGAGCTGCCGACTGACGGGCGTGTGCGAGGACGAAGAGAGCCTCTGCGTGGCCGGTTGGTGCGTCGAAGACCCGGACTCCAGCTCGCTGCAAAGCGC
>JAUIJR010000373.1 GCA_030431075.1 Polyangia bacterium
TTCGCCGGTGCCTACCTCGGCGGCGAAGCCCTGGGCCTGATGTGGCTGCTCGGCGACTGGATCCGAAGCGGCTTCGGGAGCCGACCCGAGCGCCTGCGCGAGCTGGCCCACGCGACGCAGCGTCGTTGGCTGCGCATGCACTGGAACACCACCCGACGGATCTACGGGCTGGATGTCCGCGTGGAGCGACCCGATCGCCTCCCCCGCGGGCCCTTCGTCGTGCTGATGCGCCACACCTCCTTGATCGATCCCCTGATCTCCGGGGTCTTTTTGGGCGCCGACTACAAGCTGCGGCTGCGCTATGTGCTCAAGCGCGGGCTCCTCTTGGATCCCTGCCTCGACGTGGGCGGACACTGGATGCCCAACCACTTCATCGATCGCAGCGGCCAAAATCGCCGACGCGAGCTGCGAGCGCTGCGGGCCTTGGCCTCGGACATGGAGGATGACGAGGGCGTGTTGATCTACCCCGAGGGCACGCGCTTTTCGGAGACGCGACGCAAGCAAGCGCTCGAGCGCCTGGCCAAAGAAGACCGCCTCTTGCACGGCTTGGCCCTCCGTTGTCACCACACCTTGCCGCCGCGGGCGGCGGGCACCCTCGCCCTGCTCAACGCCGCCCCCAAAGCGGACGTCATCGTCGTCTACCACGCGGGCTTTTTGGGGCTGAGCAGCTTTCGAGATCTCTGGGACGGCGCGCTGACCGGCCGGACGATCCATGTCCGCTTGCACCACCACAAGCGCGACGCGCTGCCCCTCGAGCCCGAGGCCCGCGTCCGCTGGCTCTTCGACGTCTGGGCCCGCATCGACGCCTGGGTCGCCACCCGTGAGAGCCGCAGCGAGCACACCCACCCCCGTGCTTCGCGACCCCGAACGACGGGGCCCCACCCCAGCGTCTGAGCCGATCTCGCAGGCCGAGCTGCGAGATCGGCGGTCCACGAGGGCACGAGAAGGGGCGCCCGGGCCGAGATCTGGCCGGCTCGTCACCACCGGCGCATGCGCGCTGCCGCCCCCGCAGCCCTGCGCTGCGCCCGCGCCGAAGGCCCTGCGCGACTTTGGGCGCCCGGTGTAGACTCGACGCCGACCGGCGCGATGGCGATCAGCATCAAAAAGCGAGGCGAGGGCAGCCAAGCCTTGCCGACCAGCGAGCTCGGCCAAAGCGACGCCGAAGATCGGGAACCGCCCGCGAAAGCGGAGCCGTCCGCGAAAGCGGAGCCGTCCGAGCGGGCGCGGTCCGAGCGCGCGGGTGCGTCCCCCTTCTTCAGCCCGCCGAAGTCTCGACTCGCGCCACCGCCCGAGACCGGCGGCGCCGCCGCGAGTCCGCCCCCCGCGGGGCCGCCGAACACCGAAGAGCTGGATCCACCCGCCCCGACCACCGAGCTCGACTCGAGCATGGACCCGGGCGCGTCGAAGGTCGAGCGCATGGACTCGCCGTCCACCCTCCTCGACGACAGCTTCTCGACCACGATGGTCGAGGCCGAAGATCAAACGCCGGCGGCGATCTACAAGACGGGCCGCTCGGGACGCGCCGGCCTGGTCGCGGGCGAGGTCATCGACGAGCGCTACCGCCTGCAAGAGCCGCTGGGCGCCGGCGGCATGGCGCAGGTGTGGCTCGCCGAACACATCGCCATCGAGAAGTTCGTGGCCATCAAGGTCCTCGCGCCCAAGGGCTCCACCGCCGATCCGGGTGGCCAGCTCGCCGAGCGATTCTTGCGCGAGGCCAAGGCCACCGCCGCCATCAAGCACCCCGGCGTCGTCGACATCACCGACTTCGGACGCCTGCCCAACGGCCTGCCCTATTTCGTGATGGAGCACCTCGAGGGGGTGACCTTGCACGAGAAGGTCTGCGAGAGCGGCGCCATGCACTGGCTCGACGCCCGCGACACCCTGGTCGAGCTGGCCGAGGCCCTCGAGGCCGCCCACGAGCGCGGCATCGTCCATTGCGACCTCAAGCCGAGCAACATCTTCATCTTGGGGCCGGTCGGTAGCCAGACCCTCAAGATCATCGACTTCGGCATCGCCAAGCTCACCCAGCTGAGCGCCTCGGCCAAGAACATCACCACGCCGGGCATGGTCACGGGCACGCCGACCTACATGAGCCCCGAGCAGACCCGGGGCCGCAAGCTCGACGCACGCACGGACATCTACGCGCTGGCCTGCATCGCCTACTTCTTGATCAACCGCCGTCCGCCCTTCGAGGCCAAGACCAACGGCGAGCTGCTCAAGATGCAGCTCTTCTCCAAGCCCACGCCCTTGCGCGAGCTCAACCGCGAGGTCCCGCGCGAGCTCGAGGCGGTCATCCTCAAGGCCCTCGAAAAAGACCCCGCCAACCGGCACCAGACCATGGCCGAGTTCCGCGCGGCGCTGGCCGCCTCGGGGGAAGACTTCGAGCTCGAGGCCAAGCCCTATGTGCGCGAGGACGCCACCACGCTGATCCGCGAGCGCGAAGAGCTCATCGAGGTCGGCACCTCCAAGCATCCCTTGATCGCGGGCGCGGCGGGCAGCGATCGCCTCGAGGCCCCCCCGGCCAGCGACGCGGTGACCATCGCGCCGGGCGAGGTCCATGCATCGGCCAGGGCGCGCGAGACCGAGGTCGAGGTCGAGGTCCGCACACCCGTCGAGGAGCGCGACCCGATGCGCAGCTCGAGCTCGGGCGAAGGCGAGACGCCGGATCCCATGCGCCAAAGCCAAGAGGGCTCGGGCGTGCGCGCCCCCGCCCACCTGCGCTCGCCGGATCCGGTCCGCAAGGGCGGCTCGCCGATGGTGCCGGTGCTGATCGTCTTGCTGCTCTTGTCGCTGGCGACGATCGTCTACCTCATCGTCACCCGCTGAGGCCGCGGCCGACTCAGGCCGACTCAGGCCGACTCAGGGCGGTTCGCCGGCCGCTTGGGCCTCGGCGTAGGGGGCGAAGCGCTCGACCAAAAAGTGCTGCCACACCCCGCGCACGGCCCCGACCACCTCGTCGTCGACCGCGCCGGTCATCTGCGTACGCACTTGGACGCGGGTGCCCCCCCCGGCGACCGCTTCGAAGCGCAGCTCGTGGACCAGGTGCACCGACAAGCCCGAGAGCCCCAAGGGCCCGTCGAGTCGCAGCATCTCGGGGGCCTGCGCGTAGATCACCCGCGCGTGCTCGGCCCCGTTGCCCTTACCGTCGAAGCTCTCGTAGAAGCTGCCGCCGACGCGCGCATCGAGGACCAAGGCGTGGGGCGATTCGCTGAAGGTGTGGTCCCACCAAAGATGAATGTCCTGCGTGAACCAGCCCCAACACTCGGCCGGCGTGGCCGGACACATCGCGGCGGCGTCGAGGGTCACCGTGCGCACGACCAGATCTTCGGGGTTGGTCGCCCCCTTGCTCCGGCACGCCGTGGTGGCGACGAGAGCCGAGATCAGCAGGGCGCGGCGTAGACCGAACACGGGGGAAGCTTCACCCGCCGGGGGGCGTCTCGGCAAGGGCCCGGCACGCGGCCAACTCCCGGGCCAGGGTCTCGGCCCCGATGCTCCGCAGACCTGCGGCGTTGTCTCGAGGGATCTGTGCGACCTCGGCGTGCCCGGCCGCCGCCGCCGCCACGCTCGCCTCGCGCAAGAGGTGCAAGGTGCCAAAGGGCGAGCGGTTGGCGTAGTGCTCGGCCGGGTCCTCGGCGTCGCCGAAGCGAAGTTGCGGGTGAAAGGCCACGACCTGGATCTCGCCTTCGAGCGACAAGGCCTCGAGCAAAGCGTCGACCAAGTCCATGAACTCGAGCTGCGCCTCGAAGTCCTCGAGCACGAAGGGATGCACGAGCAAGGTGGTCTCGAGCGCGGCCGGCTCGGCGTCGACGAGACGCAAGAGCTCGACTTGCAGGGTCTCGAGCAAGGCCTCGGCCTCGCGGGCCGGGCTCACCACCCAGCGCAGCCGGTCGTCCTCGACCAAGCCGCGCGCAAAGGGGCACAAGTCGCGCCCGAGCACCATCGTCTGGAACCAGGCGCGGCTGGCCGCCTCGACGCCACGCAGCTCGAAGGACTCTCCCTCGGCCACGGGCTCAACCGCCCTTGGCGAGCTTCTTTTCGAGCTTGGCCCAGCTGTCGCGCAAGGCGATCGTGCGGTTGAAGACCAGCGCGCCGGGCTTGCAGTCCTCGGCGTCGGCGACGAAGTAGCCCACGCGCTCGAACTGCACCCGCGTCCCGGGCTCGATCTCGGCCAAGCTCGGCTCGACACGCGCGGCGCGGTTCGTCTGCAGCGAGTCGGCGTTGATGTGCTGGGTGAAGTGCCCGCCCTCTTCGACCTCGTTGGGGTTCTCGACCCCGAAGAGGCGATCGTAGAGGCGGACCTCGGCCGGCAGGGAGTCCTGCGCGGGGACCCAGTGCAAGGTGCCTTTGACCTTGCGCCCGTCGGAGGGGTTGCCGCCGCGCGAGTCGGGATCCCAGGTGCAATGAAGCTCGGTGACCTCGCCCGCTTCGTTCTCGACGAAGCCCTCGCAGGTCACCAAGCAAGCGTAGCGCAAGCGCACCTCTTTGCCCGGGGCCAAGCGCCACCACTTTTTGACCGCCTCTTTTTTGAAGTCGGCCCGCTCGACGTAGAGCTCGCGGGTGAGCCGGACCTTGCGGCTGCCGGCGCTCGGATCGTCGGGCATGTAGGGGGCGTCGAACTCCTCGACTTGGCCCTCGTCCATGTTGGTGATGACCACCTTGAGGGGGTCGAGCACCGCCATCACCCGCGGCGAGCTCGTGTTGAGGTCTTCGCGGATGGCGTGCTCGAACAAGCTGACGTCGACGACGCCGTCGCGACGGGCCACCCCCACCCGCTCGCAGAAGTTGCGGATGGCCGCCGGCGAGATGCCCCGACGTCGCATGCCCGAGATGGTGGGCATGCGCGGGTCGTCCCAGCCCTGCACGTGCCCGTCGCGGACCAGCTCGAGCAGCTTGCGCTTGGACATCACCGTGTAGGCCAAGTTCAGCCGGGCGAACTCGATCTGCCGGGGCACGGGGGGCTCGACGCCGGCCGCCTCGATGAACCAGTCGTACAAGGGACGGTGGTCTTGGAACTCGAGGGTACAGATCGAGTGGGTCACGCCCTCGATCGCATCGGAGAGTCCGTGGGCGAAGTCGTACATCGGATAGATGCACCAAGCGTCGCCGGTGCGGTGATGCTCGACCTTGCGGATCCGGTACATCAGGGGATCGCGCATGTTGAGGTTGCTGTGCTGCATGTCGATCTTCGCGCGCAGCACGTGGGCTCCCTCTTCGAACTCGCCGGCCTTCATGCGCGCGAGCAGGTCGAGGTTCTCCTCGACGCCGCGATCGCGAAAGGGGCTGTCGACGCCGGCCTTGTAGAAGTTGCCGCGCCCCTCGCGGATGGCCTCGATGCTCTGCGAGTCGACGTAGGCCTTGCCCTCGCGGACCATCTTTTGCGCCCAGGCGTAGAGCTGGTCGAAGTAGCCCGAGGCGTAGAAGGGCTCGTCACCCCACGAAAAGCCGAGCCAGGCGAC
>JAUIJR010000374.1 GCA_030431075.1 Polyangia bacterium
CCGAGCCGGAGCCCGCCCGCGCCCGCAAAAAGCGCTCGCCGCCATCCTTCGATGCGGCCGCCTTGCTGCGCTTTGGCGTCATGCCGGGGCAGACGCGCGACTTCAACCAGCCTTTGGCCTTCGGCTTTGGCTTGGCCATGAGCGTCCACCCCTGGCGGCGCGGGCGTGGACACTTTGGCTTCGCCTTTTTTGGCGGCCACATCCGCGCGCCCCAGCTACTGCGCCTGGCCGACGCCAGCGAGCCCGACGGCCCTCGCAATCCGCGTTGGCAGACGGTGAGCCACACCGACTTTGCCTTGGGCTTTTCGCTGCGCGGAGATCTCGATCGCGTCGTGCTGGGCCTCGAGCTCGGCGGTGGACTCGCGGTCTCGCAGTTCGTGCGTCCGACCGAGGCGCGCGTGGGCGGTGATCAGCGCTACGAGGGCTTCGACCCCACCCTCCGCGTGCGCTCGAGCATCGGCATTCCGATCCGCGGGCAACACGGCTTGGTCGTCGGCGCGGCCTTCACCAAGATCTTCTCGGGGACCCTGGTCCCGGTGGATCCCACCGCGGACCCCGACGACCCCAACACCCTCTCGTCCTATCCCTTCGACATGTTCGCGGAGCTCGACTTCGGCTATCAGGCCCGCTTTTAGGGCCCGCTTTTAGGGCCCGCGACCACCACGCCCACGCTACTTCCCGTGTCCGACCTCATCTTACGTCCCCACGCCTTTCGCACCGCGCCGCGCGGCCCGTTGATCATGGTCGTGATGGATGGCGTGGGCTTTGGTCGCGAAGACGACTCCGACGCCGTCCACCTGGCCCACACGCCGACCCTGGACGCCTTGATGCGCCTGCCCTCGGCGACGCGACTGTGCGCGCACGGGCGCGCCGTCGGCATGCCCTCGGACAAGGACATGGGCAACTCCGAAGTCGGCCACAACGCCATCGGCGCCGGGCGGGTCTTCGAGCAGGGGGCGGCGCTGGTCGAGGCCGCGATCCAAAGCGGGCGCCTCTTCGAAGGCCTCGTGTGGCGAGAGTCGCTGGCGCGCGTGCGTGCGTCGGGGGAGCCGCTGCACTTCATCGGCCTGCTCTCCGACGGCAACGTCCACAGCCACATCGATCACTTGCTGGCGATGATCGATCGAGCGCGCCGCGAGGGCATCGCGCGGGTGCGCGTGCACGCCCTGCTCGACGGGCGCGATGTCGACGCGCGCTCGGCCCTCCAGTACGCCGCGCAGCTCGAGGCCGTGCTGGCCGACGCGCGGGCGGCCGGGCTCGACTACCGCGTGGCTTCCGGCGGCGGCCGCATGCAGATCACCATGGACCGCTACGAGGCCGAGTGGGCCATGGTCGAGCGCGGATGGAAGCTGCACGTGCGCGGCGAGGGCCGCGGCTTCCCCGACCTGCGCAGCGCCATCGAGACCCTCTACACCGAGACGGGGCTGGGCGACCAAGACCTGCCGGGCTTCGTGATCACCGAAGGCGGGGCGCCGGTGGGTCCGATCCGTGACGGTGCCGCCGTCATCTTCTTCAACTTTCGCGGGGACCGGGCCATCGAGATCTCGCGGGCCTTCGAAGAGGAGAGCTTTGGCCCCTTCGATCGCGGGCCGCGTCCCGATGTGCTCTACGCCGGCATGATGGAGTACGACGGCGACACCCACGTCCCGGCCCGCTACCTCGTCGATCCCCCGGCCATCGATCGCACCATGGGCGAGCTGCTCGCGGCCAACGGCAAGCGGCAGCTGGCCATCGCCGAGACCCACAAGTACGGCCACGTCACCTACTTTTGGAACGGCAACCGCAGCGACATGTTCGACGCCAGCCTCGAGCGCTACCTCGAGGTGCCCTCGGAGCTGACGCCCTGCGACGACCACCCCTGGATGAAGGCGGGCGAGGTCTGCGACCGGATGATCGCCGAGCTGGAGGGGGGGCGCTTCGACCTCGCGCGGGTGAACTTCGCCAACGGCGACATGGTCGGCCACACCGGCCAAGTCGACGCGACGCGGATCGCCGTGGAGGTGGTCGACTTGTGCTTGGCCCGCTTGGTCGAGGCGACGCGGCGACTCGAGGGGGTGCTCTTGGTCACGGCCGATCACGGTAACGCGGACCACATGTTCGACGGCGAGGGCGATGCCCGGCGCGTGCGCACCAGCCACAGCCTCAACCCGGTGCCGCTCGCGATCTTGGACCCGCGCGAGGCAGCGGGTGGCCCTGGACTGGCCGGCCTCGAGGCGCCGGGCTTGGCCAATCTGGCCGCGACCGCCCTCGAGCTGCTCGGCTTCGAGGCCCCCGAGGACTACCGGCCCTCTTTGCTCGGGCCCGGCCGGCGCTAGGGCTCGGCGGGCGCGGCTGCGCGCCCCGTTGGCCATGCCCCGGGCCACCCCGACAGGCGCGCAGGTGGGCCGCCAGGGCCGTCAGGGGCCTTCGCAAGATGGAGCAAGGCTGTGCTAAGGTCCGCGCGAGATGGGTCTTCGAACGCTTCGCAAGTCCTTGTTCACCTTCGCCACCCTCTTCGCGCTGACGGGGGCCGTGGGCCTCAGTGGCTGCAAAAAAGACGGATCCGGCAGCAGCCGCAAGGCCAGCGACCGCCTCAAGTGGGTCAAGAGCCCCACGAGCGGCAAGACCAGCGGCAGCGTCGTCAAGATCCCCGGCTTGCAGATCACCTTCGAAAAGCCCGACGTGCTCTACGTCTACAAAGAGTGCGCCGAGGCCTCCCACAGCCCGCACGGTGAGTACGGCTGGATCCCCGTCATCGAGTGCACGAGCTCGGGTGGCGAGACCGACGAGTACGCCGAGGACAGCGTCGACTCGACCCTGCGGATCTACGCCGGCGAGAAGGACCTGATCATCAACGAGCGCGGCGTGGCCATCCTCAAGGCCGAGTACGAGCAGCAAGGCGTCCGCGTCGACAGCATCATGTACATCGAGGACTACCAAGGAAAGCCGGGCCGTCGCGGCATCGAGTCCAAGGTTCACCTCATGGACAGCGAAGGCAAGTACCCCGAGACCGAGATCCAGCGCTTCCGCTTCCCGGTCGGCGACATCGTCTTCGTGGCCGAGGTCAGCTACCCCTACGGCGACGACCGCAGCGGCATCGCCAACGACTGGCAGCGCATCTTGTGGAACTTCCAGCTCGACGAGGACGGGTCGCTGTACCCGGATCAGGGCGAGGAGTAGGCGCTCTCGCGCCACGAAAAAGGGCGGCTCGATGGGCCGCCCTTTTTTCGTGCACGCGAACTCAGCAGCGAATGGGCGCCTTGGGCGGATGCCAGCCCGTCTCGCGCATGGTCAGCACGTCGTAGCCGGTCTCCGTCACCAAGATGGTGTGCTCGACCTGCGCGCTGAGCTTGTTGTCGATCGTCAGGGCCGTCCAGCCATCGTCGAGGATGCGGGTCTCGGGGCGACCGAGGTTGATCATCGGCTCGATGGTGAAGGTCATGCCGGGGCGCAGGCGCAGCCCGCTGTTGCGGCGGCCGACATGAGCGACCTGCGGCGCCATGTGGAACTGCCGACCGATCCCGTGCCCGCAAAAGTCGGTGACCACGCCGTAGCCGTGCTCGCCGTGGGCGAACTCGTAGATCGCCGCCCCGACGTCGCCCAGGCGCTTTTTTGGGGCGACCTCCATGATGCCGAGCCACAGGGCCTCGCGCGTGTGCTCGATGAGCCGCTGGGCCTCGGGGCTGCCCTCGCCGACCACGAACATCTCGGAGGTATCACCGAAGTAGCCGTCCAAGGTGGTGGTGATGTCGATGTTGATGATGTCGCCATCGACCAGCTTGCGCGGGCCCGGGATGCCATGACACACGACCTCGTTGATCGAGGTGCAGATCGACTTGGGAAATCCCTTGTAGTTGAGCGGCGAGGGGTAGGCGCCACGCTCGGTGATGTAGGCGTGGCAGAGGCGGTCGAGCTCCTCGGTGGTCACGCCCGGCTGCACGTGGGGGCCGATGTAGTCGAGGACCGAGGCGGCCAGGCGACAGGTCGCTCGCATCTTCTCGATCTCGGCGGCGCTCTTGATTTCGACGGCCATGAAGCTTCTCGGGGCTGCGCGGGCTCGCGCAAGGGCCAAGCATGGTGCGCGGCGACCGAGGGGTCAAGGCGGGGGAGCCCCCAAGGCGCGCTTGGATCGCCCCTTGGATCGCCCTTGGACCGCCCTTGGATCTGGGCGCCTGGGCGTCGCGGTGGCCAGCTGGCGTCGGGTGTGCCACTCTCGCGCCCGGATGGCCGGATACGCCCCTACGGCGCCGAAAGCGGTCTTCGACGCCCTGGCGGATCGAAAGCTGCTCGTCGTGAGCGGCAAGGGCGGCGTGGGACGCACGAGCGTCGCGGCCTTGGTGGGTCTGGAGCTTGCCGCGCGTGGTCGCCGAACCCTGGTCGCGACGACGGGGCATGACGATCGCTTGGCCTGGATGCTCGGCGAATCGAAGCTGCACGACGAGGCCAAGGAGGTCGCCCCGCGCCTGTGGATTCAGCGCCTGGTCCCCAAGACCTGCATCCGCGAGTACGGCGGCATCATGATGCGCAGCCAGCGACTGGCCAACATGGTCTTTGGCAACCGCGTCATCGAGCGGATGCTCGGCGCGGTGCCCGGCCTCGACGACTACGCGGTGCTCGGCAAGTCCTGGCACGAGGCGGCGCGTGGCGAGGACTACGACACCGTCATCTTCGATGGGCCGGCCAGTGGACACCTCGTGTTGAACCTCGGCGTGCCGCGCACGATCGTCGAGACGGCCCCGCGGGGGATCTTGGTCGACGAGGCCATCTCGGTGGTCGAGACCCTGCGCAACCCCGCGCACGCGGCCGCGGTCTTGGTCGGCTTGCCCGAGCTGTGGCCGCTGACCGAGCTCGACGAGCTGGCCCAGGCCCTGCGCGAAGACGTGGGCTTGGCGACGGGGGCCGTCGTCGTCAACAAGGCCTGGCCGCGCGTCGACGCGGAGCTGCCCTCGGCCCGCTTCGAGACCGGAAGCGACGCCGCGGCGTGGCACGGCCTGGGGCGCGCCTTGGGTCGCGGCCGCGCCGAGAGCGAAGCCCTCGAGAGCTGGAGCGCCGAGCGGCCACGTCGCGGGGGCGAAGAGCTGCCGCAGTTCGAGATCCCCTTCGTCGCGCAGGGGCTCGAGTCGATGCCGGACTTTCGAGCGCTGCGAGCGACCCTCGCCGGAGGTGCCGCGTGAGCGCCGAGCACTTGCCCGAGCGCCGACTCGGCGACCTACTCGGTGGTTGGGTCGTCGCCGAGGATCTGCACCAAGGGTGCGCCCGCGTCGACGGCGTCACCGGGCGCCACATGGATGGCCGCGACCACGCCGGCCCGACTCGCGCCGAGCTCGTTTTCCATCTTCATCGCCTCGACGATCACGACGGGGGCGTCGGCCTCGACGCGATCGCCTTCGGCGACCAGGAGCTTGACGACGCGTCCGGGCATGGGCGCGCGGATCTCTCCGTCGCCTTGGCCACCGCGCCC
>JAUIJR010000375.1 GCA_030431075.1 Polyangia bacterium
CGAAGTCGATGATCCTCATCATGGACGGAGAGCCGGGCTGCACCGACAACATGGGGGACAACAACGACCCCAACACGGTGCTCGCCGACCTCAACGCGGCCCGTACGGGCAGTGACATCACGACCTACGTCGTCGCCGTCCTGCCCTCTGCGTCGACGATCTTGGACAACTTCGCCAAGGTCGGGAGCGGCGACGCGGCCGCCACGGCCACCTTGGCCACGAACCAGACCGAGCTGCAGAACACCCTCGACGGAATCGTCCGCGACTCGGTGGACTGCAGCTTCGAGCTCTCGGTGGACCCGCCCTTCCCCCAGTCGGTGAGCATCGACGTCGTCGATGGGCTCGGCGCGACGCAGACCTACATCCCGCTGTCGACCAGCACGATGACGGACTGCCCGGCGTCGGGTGACGGCTTCATCTACGACTTCGCCGCGACGCCCTCGACGATCACCTTGTGTGGTCAGGCCTGTACGGACCTCGAAGACGCCGTGCTCTCCGTCTCGGTGACGCCAGACGTCGGCGCCGAGTACTTCTGCACGGCCGGCTGAGCGCGAAGCGCTGAACCCGCACCGCAGTGAGAGACAAAGTCCCGCTGACGCGTAAGCAAGTTGCTGCTCGTGCCACTAGGTAGATATCGATTCGATGATTTAGGCGTGGCGGTCTGAGCCTCCGCCGCGCACTCGTGAGACGCACGCACACGAGGCGCCCCCCAATGGTGGGGGGCGTCTCTTTTTTGTGCGGCTTTCGCGACCTTTCAAAGTGAGGCCGGGTGCGTGATTGCGCCCTTTTTCCTCGGTGGCCACTCGGACAGTTGCGCACCCGCCGCGCTTCGGGGCAGGCTGGAGGGTACGCGCGTCCTCGTATGCGCGGCTTTGAGACGTGGCCTCCCTCTCGAAACTCGCGGTGCTCGCGTGCCTCACCGCCGCGGGCGGATGCTGGGCCGACTACGCCCTGGGACCGCGGTTGGACGCGGGCAGTGAAGGGACGAGCTCCGAGTCGGAGGAGAGCTCGGACACCGGGACGTCGAGTAGCTCGGAGAGCGGCGACGCCAGCTCCACCGGCGACGGCGACGGCGACGGCGATGGCGATGGCGACGTCGATGAGGTGGACCTTCCCCAGGGAACGCTCGAAGTCTCTGTCCTCGAGCTCCAGCTCGGCGAACTGACCGTCACCAGCAGCGGCGCGGTGGCCCTTGATCTCGGTGGCGGGGGTCCGTGGACCTTCGATCCCATCGCGGGCACCGGAGCACTCCCCCCCGTGTTGACGATTCCCGCGGGCAGCTACACGGGCCTGAGCTTGACCTCCTCCATCACCCCCGACGGCGCGGCCTTCGGCTTGCGACTCGAAGGCGTCTACCACCACATGGGCGGCACCGACACGCCCGTGCACTTGCAGATCGACGAGGTCATCGCCCTCGACGACAACCGCAACGGCAGCACGAGCTACGCTGACGACCACGCCATCGACATCGTGGCGAGCCTACGACCCGCCCAATGGTTCCCCAACGTGAACCTGACCAACCTCGAGCTCGACGGCGAAGGCGTGATCCAGCTGAGCGCGACGCAGAACACCGGCGTCTACGCCCAAATCTCCAGCGCGCTGCCCGACGCGGCGAAGACTTGGCTCGACCCGAGCTGAGCTTCGGCCCCGCGCTCGCCCGGATCAGTTGGGCGGCGTGAAGTCCAAACAGCAGCCCGTGATGCAAAACAGGCCGTCCGGGCAGGTAGTCGCGTCCGGGTTGTCCGAATCGCCACAGGCTTGGGCGCCGTCGGGGCAGGTGGGCTCGTCACAGCCGGGCGGAAGCTCCGTCTCGCCGAAGCACAACTCGCAGTCGGTCGGGTCGCAGGGGTTCAAGCAGTCCTCGACCGGCGTGCAGCTTTGGCACTGGTCCAAGTTCGCCAAGTTGCAGTCCGGCCCCGAGCCCAAGAAGATGTAGACGGGACCTTCGGAGGTGTCGACCTCGCAGCAGCCGAAGCAGTCGCAGCCGTTCGGCGTGATCGCCCCGCAATTCTCGATGCAGGTGTCCGGCGTCGAGGGCGGCTTGTTATTGCAGCTGTTGCCGCCCGTGTACTCGCAGTTGATGTTTGCGCCCGGGTTTTCGGGATCGCACTTGAGGTCCCAGGTGCAGTCCCCCCCGCCTTGGCCGGAGTTCCCGTCGAAAAAGCAGTCCTGCTTGCAGTCGACGTTGTCGCCGTTGATGCCGGTTTGAAAGCTCGACTCGTCGTCGTCGCACGGGCCCGTGCACTCGGGGTCGTTGTCGTCGGTCGCCCCGTCCTCATCGTTGTCGATGCCGTCGCCGCACTCGTAGGTGTTGCCGTCGACCGGGCAGGCGCCGGCCGGGCCGCCCGTGCCCGAAGTCGTCGTCCCGTCGCCATCGCCGTCGCCATCGCCGTCACCGTCGCCGTCACCGGTGGTCGTGCTGGTCGAGGCGTCGCTGCTCGTCTCGCTGGTGCTGGTGCTGGTGCTGGTGCTCGTGCTCGGTAGGCCTTCTTCGCTGGCCTCGCCCGTCTCGCTCTCACCCGAGCCCGGGTCGGTACAGCCGGCGGGTCCCAGGGCCAAAAGCGAGACCGAGCAGGTCAGTCCAAAGAGCCAATTTCTCGCGCGCATGTCCTGGTCAAAGTGTCCCGGCTGCCGGGCCTATTACAGATCCGGGTACAGGTCCGGATGGCCCGGCAACGGCGCGTGTCGCTCGCGTGAGCCCAGTTACCGGGCACACAGGGCTGCCTGCGCACTCGCCACGAAGGGGTGCCGCACGCGCCGCGCCGCGCCGGCCCCGCCCCGCCGCGCCCGCGGCTCAGTCGCGCTCGGCCAAGATGTAGGCGAGCAGGGCCATCGAGGCCGCGTTGCGCTCGAGGTCGGCCGGATCGATCTTGTCCGGCGTGTCGGCGGGGCTGTGGTGCACGTCGAAGTACCAGCTGCCGTCGGGGCGCACGTTGATGCCGAGCACGCCCGCTTTCATCAGCGGCGAGATGTCGGCGCCGCCCCAGCCCTTGGCGAAGTGCGAGCTGCCCAGGCGCGCGAACAAGGGCGCGTAGGCGGCGAGCTCGGCGACCGTCGCTTCGTCGCCCGCGATGCCAAAGCCCATCGGCGCGCCCGAGCCCGAGTCGGCCTCGATGGCCGCGACGTGCAGCTCGTCTTTGTGCGCCTCTTGGTAGGCGACGCCACCGCGCAGGCCGTTCTCTTCGTTGGTGAACAAGACCACGCGGATCGTCCGCTTGGGCTGCAAGCCCGACTCCAACAAGAGCTTGGCCGCCTCCATGGCCATGAGGCATCCGCTCGCGTCGTCGTTGGCGCCCGTGCCCGTGTCCCAGGAGTCGATGTGGCCCCCGATCACCACGATCTCCTCGGGCTTTTCGCGCCCCGGGATCTCGGCGATGGCGTTGGCCGACTCGGCGTCGGGCAGGGTCTTGGCACCGAGCTCGAGCTCGACCTCGGTCTCGCCGCGCGCGGCCATGCGAGACAAAAACTCCGCGTCCTCGATCGTCAACGCGGCGCCGGGGATCTTGGGCACATCGTCTTCGTAGCGGGTCATGCCCGTGTGGGGTGAACGCAAGCTGCGGGCGGTCACCGATCGGATCAGCACCGCCTTCGCCCCAAAGCGCGCCGCCTCGGCCGGACCGTGCGATCGAATCTCCACCGTCTTGCCGTAGCCGGCCGAGTCCTCGCGGGCCGGATCGTAAGGCGGCATCGCTTGGTTGAGCACGACGATCTTGCCCTCGATGGCCTTGCGGTCGGCCGCGCCGGCCTGCTTCATCGCCTCGAGACTGTCGAAGACCACGATGGGCGCTTTGATGCCGCGTCGGCCGGTGCCCACCGTGCCGCCCAGGCCCAAGATCTCGAGCTCTCGTTTCACGGGCGCGACCACCGAGGCCGACTCCTCGCCGCGCACCCAGTGCGGGACCATCACCTTTTCGCGGCGCGCGTTCGAAAGGCCGTCGGCCTTCATGATCTCCAAGCTCCAGTCGATCGCGTCTTCGAGCGCCTTCGAGCCGGACAAGCGCGGCCCGAAGATGTCGGCCATGTAGGCCAGTCGATCCCACGCGCGCGTCTGACCTTCGGCCGCGGCCGTCAGCAACTGTGCCGCCTCGGCCATCTCGGTGGTCCACACCACGGGGCCGGGGGCGGGGGTGTCACGGGTCGGTTGCAAGGCAGCGTTGGGCGTCGAGCCCTCGGGACGGGCGGTCGCGTTTTGTGGATCCGTCCCGCCTTTGACCGGGTTCGCCGTCACCGTCCGCGGCGCGTTCGAGTTGCTGGCGCAAGCGGCCAACGCGACCGTCGAGGCAAAGCTGACAATTCCGACGAGCGAGAAGAAGCGGGTTCGAGGGGCCATGTTCGGCGCGCGCACCCCGATCGCATACCCGCCTTGCTCCACGACTGGCAAGGCGTCGCGTCGGCCGAGGCCTGTGTGACTCCAGGCGCGCTGTAAGTGCACTTCGCACGAAGGCGTTCGCGCGGTACAAGTCTGCGAGTTCTCATGCGCAAGCGAAGTACTGCCCCCCTATTGGCGCTGTGCCTGGCGATGCTGGGCGCGGGTGGCTGCAAGAAGGCCAGCTACGGCGACTCGAGCAGCTACGCCGGCGAGGCCTACCCGGCCGAGAGCAGCGTCGAGCTCACCTCGGCCTTTGGCTACGACCCCCTGCAAAGCGGCGCGGTCGGCGGCTCGGCGACGAGCGCGCCAGCCGAGGCCGAGCCCATGGCCGACGACTACGACATGGCCGAAGAAGAGTCGATGCGCACCTACGCCTCGGTCGAGGCCGATGCCAGCGACGGCGGCGGTGGCCTGCGCGGCTTGTTCGATCGCGCCGGCGATCGTCGCCAGGCGCGTCGCGAATCCAAGAAGATGGACGCCGAGGCCGGCAACTCGGTCACCAGCCCGGGCGCGGGCGGCAACGAAGGCGGCGGCGACAGTCCCCCGCCCGAAGTCGCGCTCGAAAAACCCGAAGACCCGGGCAAGGTCGCCACGGGCAAAGACGAAAAAGATCCCGAAGACGAGGTCGAGGACCACGGCCGCCAGATCATCTACACGGCGGCCATGGTCGTGGCCGTCTACGACGTCGACGAGGCCACCGAGCTCGCCGAGACCCTCCCCAAGAAGTTCGGCGGCTTCGTGCAGCAGCGCCGACGCGGCGTGCTCATCATCAAGATCCCCGCGGCCAAGCTGCAAAAGGCCATGGAAGAGCTCGCCACCTTCGGCATCGTCCAGGCTCGCCAGCTCCAAGCCCAAGACGTGACGGCCGAGTACACCGACCTCGAGTCGCGGATCCGGGTACTGCGCGACACCCAAGCGCAGCTGCTCGAGCTGCTCAAGCAAGCCAAGAACGTCGAGGAGACCCTGCGCGTGCGCCAGGCCCTCGACCAGGTGACCATGGAGCTCGAGGTCGCGCTCGGGCGCATGCGCCAGCTCAGCGAA
>JAUIJR010000376.1 GCA_030431075.1 Polyangia bacterium
CTGCTCAGGACTTCACGCGTGCGCGGGCTCAGGCCTCCTCGGCCGTGACGCGCATGACCTCGTCCATGGTGGTGACGCCACACAGCACCTTGTAGGCGCCGTCGTCGCGGAGGGTACGCAGGCCCAAGGCGACGGCGGCTTCCTTGATCTCGGCGCCGCTGGCATTGCGGATGGTGAGGCGGCGAATCTCTTCGCTCATCATCAAGACCTCATAGATTCCCGTTCGGCCCGAGTAGCCGTTGCCGTTGCATTCACTGCAGCCGACGGCTTTCCACACGTGGCCCTGGGGCGGGAGCTTGTACTTTTTGGGGGCGACGGGCGCGGTCGGGTTCCCCTCGGCGTCGCGCACCGGCGCCTTGAGACACGAGCGACCGGCGTAGAAATCGTCGGCCACGATGTTGAGCTCGCCGAGTTCTTCGCGGGTGGGTCGTACGGCCTCGCAGCAGTGCGGGCAGAGGCGACGCACGAGACGCTGCGCTTGCAGACCCACCACCGAGGAGGCCACCAGGAATGGCTGCACGTCCATGTCCACCAAGCGGGTGACGCCGGTCGCCGCGTCGTTGGTGTGAATGGTCGAGAGCACCAAGTGGCCCGTCAGCGACGCTTGGATCGCGATCTCGGCGGTCTCTTTGTCGCGGATCTCGCCGACCATGATGACGTCGGGGTCGTGACGCAAAAAGCTGCGCAAGCCTGCGGCAAAGGTGAGGTCGATCTTCGACTGGACTTGCACCTGGCTGATGCCGGGGAGCTGGAACTCGACGGGGTCTTCGACGGTGAGGATGTTGAGATCGGGCGTGTTGATCTCGGACAGCGCCGAGTACAGCGTGGTCGTCTTGCCCGAACCGGTTGGACCGGTCACCAGGTAGATGCCGTAGGGGCGATGAATGACCTCGCGGATGAGCCGAAGCTGGTCCGGCGCGATGCCGATCCCGTCGAGGTCCAGCATCACCGCCGACTTGTCGAGCAAACGGATGGTCACGCGTTCGCCGTGCGAGACCGGCACCGTGGCGACGCGCATGTCGACCTCACGACCCGCGATCTTACGCCGGATGCGACCGTCTTGCGGCAGTCGCTTCTCGGCGATGTTCAAGCCGGCCATGATCTTGACGCGAGCGATGATGCTCGGAAGGTGGGCCTTGGGCGCTTTTCGAACCTCTTTGAGCACGCCGTCGACGCGGTAGCGAACGATGACCTCTTTGTCGCCGGGCTCGATGTGGATGTCCGAGGCCTTCTCCTTCGAGGCGTTGAAGATGAGTCCGTTGACGAAGCGGATGATCGGCGCGTCCTCGGCCGACGCGTGCAGAAGGTCTTCGTCCTCCTCGTCGAGCGTGTCCTCTTTTTTCTCGAGGTCGACGTCTTTGGTGCGCTTGGAGTAGATCGTGTTGATCAGGTCTCGGACCGTCTCCGAGGGCATCAAGGTGACGATCGGCTCCGAGCCGTAGACTTGGGCCAGGTCGTCGAGGCCGAACAATCGCATCGGGTCGCCGGCGACGACGTGGAGCTCGTCCATCTCCTCGTCGTGGCGGATGGGAAGCACCTCGTTGGTCTTGGCGTAGGTGATCGGGAGCTGCTCGACGAGCTCGTCTTGGACCTGGTCGGGCTTGAGCGTCTCGAGGCAAGGCAGTCCGAATTGCTGCGCCAGCGCGCGGCACACATCCCAGCCCGTGCAGTAGCCCATGCGAACGAGGACCGTCCCAACCCGCTCACCCTCCGAGGCCTGCGCGGCCAGGGCGTCGCCGAGCTGGTCGGGTCCACACGCCCCCATCTCGATCAGGATCTGACCGAGAGGGCGGCGATCGGGTTCACGCCAGGTCGCCCCTTCCGCCTTGCGGGCGGGCGGGGGTGGCGGAGGGCCGGCTCGTTGGATCTGCGTCGTGCTCATGCTCGCGCTCCTGCCTCCCTCAGGGGATCGGGGGAGGGGTCGCCGCCTTGGGTTGTGCCTTCGTGGCCCGCGTGGCCTTGGGCGATTCTTCTTCTTCGTCGTCGCTCGCCTGGCTCACGCCAAACCCGATCTCACCGCTGACACTCTCGGCCGCGAGCTCGGCCTCGGCCTCGCGCAGCTGCAGCTCCTCGCGCTCGAGCTTGCGAGCCTCACGGTCCACCGTCGACAGCAGACCGCTTTTCGAGCGGTAGTTGACGCTGGTCTCCAGGTCGCGCTTTTTGAAGCCGGTCTCGCGCTCGAGAAAGGCCTGGCGCTCCTTCATGCGCCGCTCGTGGACGCGACGAAGGTCGTCGGGGGTCTCGATGATGTGGGGGATCATCACCACGAGCAGGTTGACCTTCTCTTTTTGACGCGAGCGCCGCTTGAAGAGCCAGCCCAGGATCGGAATGGAGCCGAGACCGGGGACCTGCCGGTTGTTGATGGTCTCACGCTCACGAATGAGGCCACCGAGGACGACGGGGTTGTCGTCGCGCGCGAGAATTTTCTCGAGCTTGAAGCGCCGCTTGGTGGTGGTCACACCCAAGCTGGGGTCGCGGCTCTTCACGGCACGGTCCTCGATCTCGACGTCGAGGGAGACGGTGCGCGAGTCGTTCACGTGGGGGGTGACCTTGATCTCCAAGGTCACGTCCTCGCGCTGAATCGACTGCTGCGGGAAGAAGGCGCTGCCGCCTTGCTGCCCGCCGAAGCTGATCTGTCCCTGGGTCGGAACGCGCTCGCCGACCTCGAGCTGCGCTTCTTGGTTGTCGGCGGTGTAGATGTGCGGCTGGGCGACGAAGTTGACGTCGTCGTCCGTCTCGAGGGCGTGAATGACGACACCGAAAGCCGGGATGTCGTTCGAGAGACCCAAGAGGTTCGAGGTACCCGCGATCTGCGGTCCCAAGAGGCCACCGGCCAAGCCGGTCAACAGCTCGGGGCTGAGCACGAGAGAGCTCGCGTCGCCGGCCGGCGCCGAGCTGACGAAGCCGGTCGCCTGGCCCGTCTGGCCCGCGGCCGAGACGTCGAACTGGCCCGCGAAGTGTGCGCCCGCGCCGGCCTCGAGCAGGCGCTGCACGCTCACCTCGAGCATGTAGACCTCGATGTAGACCTGCTTGCGCTCGGTGTCGAGCTGGTCGATGACCGGCTCGAGGTTCTTGTAGTCGGCGGCCGAAGCCAAAATGATCAGCTGTCGGGTGCCTTCGTCGGCGACGACGTTGATCTCGCCCGAGAAGAGCTGCTCCGCCGCACCGCCTTGCGACGCCGCCTTGTTCGCGGTCTTGGACTTGCTGCTGCTCGAGGTCGTTCCCCGTCCGATCAGGGTGCTCAAGACCTGCTCGACCTCTTTGGGGTCCGCGTTCTTGAGCTTTTTGACGTGAACGCGACCGCCACCGCCCGGGAGTCGAACGTCGAGCTGCTCCACCAAACGCTTGATGGTCTGGTAGTCCGAGTCACCCGCGACGATGATCAAGGTGCCGGTGCGCTCGTCGACGATGACCCGCGAGGGGGTGACCCCGGCGCCGGCATTCTTGGCGCGAGCGTTCTTTGCCGTCGACTTGTTCTCGCCGAAGATGTCTCGAATCAGGTCTGCGACCTCGTTCGCATCGGCGTACTGGAGTTGATAGAAGAAGATCTTCTCACCGCTGCCGCGAACGTCGAGTTCGGTGATGATCTTCATCAGGCGGCGAACTTGCGAGCCTCGGTCGGTGATGATCAGCAGATTGCCGACCTGCTGGATGCTCCCCTGCTTACCCTTGAGCTTGCCCAGGACATCCGCGATGATCTTGGGATCGCCGCTTTTGACCCGCACGAGCTGGGTAATGTAGCGGTCGTTGCTCGGGGCGGCGGTGCCGTCCCCGTAGGTCGGCAAGTTCGCTCCCGCCGGCGCGTTCGACTCGATGATCTTGAAGTAGTCGCCGACCGGCTCGACCGTGAGCCCGATGCTCTCGAGCGCGGCGTAGAAGGCCGCATAGGCCTCGCGCAGGGTCACCTGCTCGGGCGAGAGGATCGTGACCTTGGACGCCCGGATCTTGTTGGTCCAGATGAACTTCTGACAGCTGATCGACATCATCCACTGGACGAGCTGCTCGAGCTCGGCCTCGCGGGGGACGGTGATCGTGAAGCGCTTGTTGGCGGGCCACTTCCGACAGCTGTTGGGATTGACTTCGTCACCGCTGACCTCGACGGGTTGAGCGCCGGGCCGCGTCGGTTGAGGCGGCGCGGCAAAGGCCACGGGGATGGAGGTGGAGAAGAGCGCCAGACCGGTGCCGAGGCCGATGAGGCCACGGAGCACGCGCGAGGGAAGGCTCGTTGCGTTCATTTGATGTCAATTTCCTTTTGGACCGGTTGCCCCTTGCGCTCGATGGTCACCGAGAGGTGGCCCGCGTTGCGCAGCTTGGCGTAAAGGCCCATGGCCTGATCGAGGCCGGTGAGTTCGTGTCCGTTGACGCTGGTGACCATGTCACCGTTCTTGATCCCGAGGAGCTTGGGCAAGCTTCCGGGACGGATGCCGTAAAACTTGAATCCCTGGGTCTTCCCGTTGCGGATGGCCGGTACGACGCGCGCCTCTTTGGTCAAGGCGGCCGGGTTGGCCAGCAGCTTGTTGACGAAGGCGCGATCGACCACGCAGTTGTTCTCGTCGCTGCACTGGATGGCCTCTTCGGCGCCCGGGATGGTGGTGTTCGAGGGCGCGCCGGTATCGACGGTCTTCGCGGCGGCGGTGGCCGTCCGCGGAGCCGGCGGCGGCGTTCCACCGATCTCGATGTACTCGGCCTGCTCGCCGTTCTTGAACACCACACGGCCGCGCTCCACACGATCGAGCACGACGCCGGGACGAATCGGGTCGCCCTTGACGTAGGCCGACAGGGCCTTCGACTCGGTGTCGAGGATGGTGGCCATCGAGTAGTCCGGGTCGTCCGACTCCATGGTTGCGAGGAGCATCAGCGGCAGCCGACTCTTGATCTCTCCCGGAACGACCGGGGCCGAGGCGTCGCCCGTCTCGGCCTCTTGCGGGATGCAAGTCGGGCAAAAGAGGTTGACGTCGAGGATCTGCCGGGAGACCTGCGCCTTGGCGACCTTGTCTCCGCTGCGTGCCCTGACCGTGCCCTTCTTCTTTTCGGGATCGACCTTGATCTTCGAAAAGTCGATCACCTGCTCGGAGGGGGCCAAGATCTTGCCGACGCCGACCGACTTGAGGGCCGCCGCGACGGCCAAGCCGCCGATGGCTCCCCCCGCGAGCAGCTTGATCAGCCAGTAGTACTTGCGAAAGATTCCGTCCATCGCCGTCGACCTCAGTGGAGGACTCCGTTGGTGTCCTCGCCTTTCGCACCGTTGCGATGAGGCTGGTAGTTGTCGTCGTGAATCTGGCCGGACTCGAGCTTGCGGTAGATGGTGCGGGTGGCGATGCCGAGGAGGTCGGCGGCCAGGCGCTTGTCACCGCGGGTGAACTTGAGCGTCTCGGAGATCATGCGGCGCTCGACCTCT
>JAUIJR010000377.1 GCA_030431075.1 Polyangia bacterium
GAGCTCAACCGGCAGCAGGCCGAGGCCGCCCAACAAGCGCGGGGACAGGCCCAACCCGGCGACGCTCCCCGCGGCCGTCGGCCGATGCCGCCCGTCACCCGCGACGCCAGCTTGCCGCCGGACCGCGTGCGCGTGCTGGTCGTGGACAAAGACGATCAGCCCGTCGAAGGCGTCGATGTCGACATCGTGCGCATCGACGCGGCCCGCGACGAAAAGCGCTTCCCCGGCAAGACGGGGGCGCTCGGCATCGTCGAGATCGACGTCACCGACACCAAGAAGGACGCGCTTTACTTCGTCGAGGTCGTCTACGACGAGGCGCCCTACACGACGCACCTTTTCGATTTGCCGCTGAGCGGGGGCGCGAGCGCGGCCTTGCGGGTCTTTGAGCGCACCGAGGACCCCTCGAAGGTCCGCTCGGCCGTGCACTTCGAGTTCGATTCCCTCGAGAACGACAAGGCGCGGATCCTCGTCGCCTACGAGGTGATGGTCGACGGCGACCAGGCCTACTGGCCACGCGGTGGCATGCAGATGTGGGGACCACGGGCGGCGACCGTGGCCAAGCCCCTGCCCGAGGCGGAGCGCTGGCTCGAAGAGGTCGAGGATGCGCCCTACGCCAAGCTGACGCGGCCGATCCCGCCGGGCGAGCCGATCAAGCTCTCGATGGGCTTCGTCGCCCCGCACGACGGCACCTTGCAGGTCGAGTGGGATGCCCCCTTTCCGCTGATCGGGGCGCGGGTCGCCTTGAAAGACGAGCTCGACCTGAGCTCGGGCGGCGTGGCCGGAACCGCCGAGAAGATCGAGCATGGCGCGCCCGAGCCGATGACCTTGCAGGACCTCGAGCTCGCGCCGGCGGCCAAGCCCCTTTGTGAGGAGCTGCGCGCCAAGGATCCGGATCTCGCGTGTCCGCGGGTCTTGGCCCAAGCGCCGATCCACACCCTCGAGTTCTCGGTCGAAGGCTTCGTCTTGCAGCCGCCCTACCTGCGCTGGATCGCGCTGGGTGTCGGCAGCTTCATCGCCTTGGTCGCGGCTTTGGCCGCGCTCTTGCGTCCGCGACGCTCGCGGGCCCAAGTGCTCGAGGCGCGGCGCCGCGAGCTGCTCGCGCGCGTCAAGGCGGCTCCGGCCGGCTCGAACGAGCGTCGTCGCGGACTCGAGGCCCTCGATCGCATCTACCGCCAGCTCGAGGCCCTCGGCGTGCTCCCCGAGGGCGAATCGGCGCCGCCGCGCGCCTAGTCGAGGTCGCCGATGGCCAGCATCTTGCCCCTGGAAGTCGAAGGCCTTCGCTTTCGCTACGGGCGCTTGGCCGTGCTGCGCGGCGTGGACTTGCGCGTCGAGGCCGGCGAGGTCGTCGCCTTGTTGGGGCCCAACGGCGCCGGCAAGACCACCTTGTTTCGACTCTTGACCGGGGCCGAGCAACCCGAGGCGGGGCAGCGCAGCTTCGCCGGGCAGGCGCGACGCGAGATCGACGTGGCCACGCGCGCACGCTTCGCGCACCTCGCCCACCAGCCCCAGATCTACCCCTTGCTCACGGCGCGCGAGAACGTGGACATGTTCTGTCGTTTCGCGGCTGTGCCGGCCGAGGCGCGCGCGCGCGTCGAGTCCAGCTTGGCGCGCTTGGGCTTGGAGGCCCACATGGATCGCCGCGTCGGCACCTTCTCGCGCGGCATGGCCCAGCGCGTCGCCTTGGCCCGCGCGATCGCCTTGGCCCCCGAGCTGTTGATCTTGGACGAGCCCTTCACCGCCCTCGATCCGCGCGGCCGGGGTGAACTGTCGACCCTCTTGCGCGAGATGGCCGACGCCGGCGCCGGCGTGCTCATCGCCTCGCACGACCTCGACGCCGTGGCCTCCACCGCCGATCGAGCCTGCGTGCTGCGAGAAGGTCGCATCGTCGCCACGATCGTGCGGCGCCCGGGCGAAGCAGAGCCCTTTCGCCGGGAATTGGCCGCGAGTTTGACCGGAACCCGGGTCGGCAGCGCTTCGCCTTTGCACGGGCCGGCCGCGATGGCGTAGCGTCGAGCGAAGATGCAGCTCCTGCACGACACTTGGCTGCTGATGCGCAGCGAGCTCCGCCAAGAGCTGCGTCGTCTGGAGCTGGTGGTGACGGCGAGCTTTTTCACCTTGGTGATGGTCGTGCTCTACGCGCTGAGCTTCGGAACCTTGCGCCCCGAGCTGCATCCCCACGCGGTGCCCGGCATGCTGTGGCTGGCGCTCTTTTTCGTGGGCGTGCTCACGCTGACCCGCGTCTTCGAGCGGGAGCGTGAACACGCCACCTTCGAAGCGCTGCTCGTCGCGCCGATCTCTCGCCTCGCGATCTATTTTTCGAAGCTCGGCGTCACCTTGCTGGTGCTGGCCATGTGCGCGGCCGTGCTCGTTCCGGGCTTGGCCTTCGTCTTCGAGGGCGCGCGCGTGCTGCTGAGCGACCCGCTCGCCAGTTTCGCGGTGGTGGCTCTGGGAGCGCTCGGCTACGCTGCCGTGGGCACACTCTTCGCCGCGGGCCTGGCTCAGCACGGAGGCAAGAACGTCTTGATGAGCGTCATCTTATTTCCCTTGAGCACGCCGATCTTGTTGTTGGCGCTGGTCGCCACGCGGCGCCTACTCGAGGGCCACCCGGACACCTGGCTCACCGTGCGGCAGCTGGCCGCGGTCGACGTGGGCCTGCTGGCCGTCGCCGCCTTGTTGTTCGAGTCCGTCATCGTCGGCAGCGCCCAGCGCGGCCCCAAGGGGCGGCGCAGCGCGCCTGCCACCACCGAAGGAGCGCACGCATGAACAAGCTCATCCCCCTGTTGCTGCTCGTCGCAGCCGTGCTGATCCCCTACGGCGCCAACGAGGTCTTTTACGGCACCGGTCTCGAGCGCGAGATGGGCACCGCCCAGAAGATCTTCTACTTCCACGTGCCGATGGCCTGGATCTGCATGCTCTTCGGCCTCGTCGCCGGCATCGCGGCCGGTGTGCAGCTCAAGCGCCGCTCCGAGCGGGCGCAGGCGGTGGCCGTCGCCTCGGCGGAGATGGCGGTCGTCGCGGGCCTCGGAGTGCTTCTCACCGGTCCGATCTGGGGCGACGCCACCTGGGGCACGCCGTGGACCGGCGACGCGCGTCAGGTCTCGACCGCGCTGATGTGGTTGATCTTCGTGGCCTACGTGCTCGTGCAGCGCTACGGCCCCGCCAACTCCGATCGCCTCGCGGCCGCCCTGGCCATCTTCGGGGCCTTCAACGTCCCCATCATCTACTACGCCGTGAAGATCTGGCGCACCACGCATCCCACGACCAAGGTCGTGCCCTCGCTGCCCTCCTCGATGTGGAACAGCTTGTGGATCTGTGTGGGCGGGCTTTTGAGCTTGGCCATCGCCATGGTCTGGATCCGCGCTCGCCTCGAGCGCAGCGCCCTCGCCCTCGACCGCGCTTGGGTCGACGCCGACAACCTCGCGCCGCAACCCACCGCAGGAGCCTCCGCATGAATCTTCCTCTTCTCGCCCCTCCCGCGACCGGTCAGGCCCAAGCGGCCACCGGCGACGACTACGCGCCCGTCGGCGACTTCGACCGCGAGACGGTCGAGGCCAAAAAAGAACTCGAGCCGGTCGTCTACGACAAGGTCATGTCCGACCTGAACCACGTCGTGTGGGCCTACGGGATCATCTTCGCCCTGTTCGCCGTGTACGGCGTCTACTTGTGGCGCAAGGCGGTGGGCAACGCCGCCGACGTCGAGGCCCTGCGCAAGCGCCTCGATCAAAAGTAGCGGGAGCCCACGTCGACATGACCCTGGGACACTTCATCTACATCCCCGGCATCTTGTTGCTGGGGGTCGTCATCGGCTACGTGCTGGGCGGACGCGCCTCGCAGATCCGGGCCAGCGAAGGTGAAGAGTTGGACGCGCGTCGCGCCGCCCGAGAAGCGCGCAGGCGCGCTCGCCAGGGCGATTGAAGGCCGCGCGCCCGCAGGCTTCGGCCTGGCGCGGGGGCAGGGGAGTCCGGCTTGCGGCGCGCAGGCCTGCCCGGTATGTAACGGCGTTCGCGTGAGGGAGCCCGGAGGCCCGGGCGCCCCGGCGGACCGAAAGCGCCATGTTCTCCCCAGCGATCACCGAAGAGCAGCAAGCCCTCGTCGACACCGCCCGCAAGTTCACGGCGGAGTCCATCATCCCCGTCGCCGGGGAGCTCGACGAAAAAGAGGAGTTCCCGACCGAGGTCTTCAAAGCGGCGTGGGAGCTCGGCTTGATGAACGTCGAGATTCCCGAGGCCTACGGCGGCCTGGGCTTTCACACCCTCGACGGCTGCTTGATCTCCGAAGAGCTCGCCTACGGCTGCGCCGGCATCTCGACCTCGATCATGTGCAACCACTTGGGCGCCTTGCCCTTGCTGGTCGCGGGTAACGAAGAGCAAAAGAAGAAGTGGCTCGGCCGTCTCAACGACGAGATGTGCTTCGTCAGCTACTGCTGCTCGGAGCCCGACGCCGGCTCGGATGTCTCGGGCATCAAGACCAAGATCGTCAAGGACGGCAACGACTGGGTGCTCACCGGCCAAAAGCGCTGGATCACCAACGGCGGCCACGCGAGCTTCTACACCGGCTTCGCCACCATGGACCCGGCCCTCAAGCACAAGGGCTTCGTGACCTTCGTGGTCGACCGCGACGCCAAGGGCGTCTCCGTCGGCAAAAAAGAGAAGAAGCTCGGGCAGCGCGCCAGCGACACCGTCGACGTGCTCTTCGACGAGGTCCGCATTCCGGCCGACCAGATCCTCGGCGAGCCGGGGCAGGGCTTTTACACGGCCATGGAGGTCTTCGATAAGTCGCGCCCCATGATCGGTTCGAGCTGCGCGGGCATCATTCGCCGCTGCCTCGAGGAGTCGCGGGCCTACGCGCTCGAGCGCAAGACCTTTGGCACCGCCATCGCCAACCACCAGGCCATCCAGATGATCTTGGCCGACATGGCCATCGCCTACGAGGCTTCGCGCCTGCTGTACATGAAGGCGGCCTGGGAGGTGGACCAGGGAATCAAGCGGACGATGACTTCGTCTCTGGCGAAATGCTACGGCGCCGATCAGGCCGTCAAGTGCGCGACCGATGCCGTTCAGGTCTTCGGTGGCTACGGCTACACCCGCGAGTACCCGGTCGAGAAGCTCTACCGCGACGCCAAGCTCATGCAGATCTACGAGGGCACCTCGCAGGTCCAGCGGATGGTGATCGCCCGCAACTTGCTGCGGGGCGGCTGAGATGAGCGCGGCGGCCCTCGGGCCCGAAGCCCCCATCGGCGTCTTCGATTCGGGCGTCGGCGGCCTGACGGTGCTGCGCGCCTTGATGCAGGCGCTGCCGCATGAGGACTTCGTCTACCTCGGGGACACGGCGCGCTTGCCCTACGGCACGCGCAGCGCGAACACGGTGCGGGCCTACGCGCGCCAAGCCGCGCG
>JAUIJR010000011.1 GCA_030431075.1 Polyangia bacterium
TGGTCTCGAAGCGAAGGTCGCGGCTGGTGATGATGCCGACGGGTTTTTGGTTCTCGACCACCGGAAGGCCCGAAAAGCCGTGCTGCTGCATGAGCTCGACGGCATCGGCCAAGGTGTGCGCCGGGGTGATGGTCAGCGGGTCGGCGACCATGCCGGACTCGCTCTTTTTGACCTTGCGGACCTCGCGGGCCTGCTCCTCGGGCGTGAGGTTCTTGTGGACGATGCCCATCCCGCCTTGGCGGGCCATGGCGATGGCCGTCTCCGACTCGGTGACGGTGTCCATGGCGGCGGACAAGATCGGCATCTTCAGGCCGATCGAGGCCGTCAGGCGCGAGGAGACATCCACCTGTGAGGGCAAGGTCTCGCTGTACCCCGGCACGAGGAGGACGTCGTCGAAGGTCAGCGCTTCTCGGATGTCTCGCATGGGAATTCCGGGGAGTATAGAGATCGCGGCCCTGGGGACAACCGGCCCCACGTGCGCTCCCGCCCGTGGGGCCCCAGCGCACGCCGCAAAGGGGCAGAAAAGCTGCGGCGGCCGGGGCGTCTTCGCGCGACAGGCGCCCATGGGGGTACGCCCCGCGCCCCAAAGCGGCGAGATCGCCTTTTGCGGTGGACGCCGAGCGGCTAGAGCTGGCCCTCGTCGCTCAGGCGCGCGTGCTCCATCAGTAGCCCAGTCACGCTGCACTCGAGCTCGGGCTCGCCATCGACAGGCGTGTCCAGGAACTCGAAGCGCCCCGTGGTCCACGACAAGGCCGCGTAGATGGCGGCTTCGCCCTGGAGATCCGGGCCCCCCGACATGCTGGCGCGAAAAGGCCGCCCCTGCTTGATCGTGAGCCACAAGGTACCGACGGGTCCGCGCACGCCGATGATCCCCGTCTTGCGCTCGGCCTCGGTCAAGACCAACCACGCGGCCAAGGGAAGGCGCTCGATGCGTCCCGAGACGTGCGCCATGGGAAACAAGGCCCCGTCCACTCCCGCACCTTCGGGCGCCCGGTGTGACTCGGGCGGCCGCGCGGGATCCGGCGGCGAAAAACGCGGCGGCGGGCGCTCGGGCGAAAGCTCAGGTGCCGGCGCGGCGACGGCTTTGACCTGTCGCTCGAGCAAGCGCTCGACCCGCAAGAACATCTCCTCGGGATCGCAGGGCTTGGCGATGAAGTCGACGGCCCCGAGCTTGAGTCCGTTGAGGCGCTTGGCGCTTTGGTTGCCGAGCGTGCTCGTGAACACGATCGGCACATGGAGCTTTGCCATGCGCAGGATCTCGATGAGTTCGAAGCCCCCCAGGCGCGGCATGACCACGTCGCTGATGACGAGGTCGGGCAAAAAGCCGGTCTCCAGCCGCTCGAGCGCCTCTTGTCCGTCGTGGGCCTCATCGACGGCGTGACCACCCCGTGCTTCGAGGACGGCCCGTAAAGGCGCGATGAAATCGGGGTCGTCGTCGACCAATAAGATGTTCGCCATGGGCCCGAAGCGGCGGTCGCCGTCCATGCACCGTGATGCCCCGATACCTGGGGCCTGTCACGGCGTCCGCGTGGGGCATTGTGACACGAGCGCCTAGGCCGCGTCTGCGCGCCGCAGCTCAAAACACCCCCTCACCAAAGCGCCCTACCCCCCGCGGACTGAAACGCCCAAGCGCTGCTCGGCGATCCTCGCGCTTGGCCTCTTCGGTCCGCACTTCGGACGGAACAGCCCTACCGCACGCCGCCCCTACCGCTTTCGGTCCGCCACGCGGACCGAAACGCCCAAGCGCTGCTCGGCGATCCTCGCGCTTGCCCTCTTCGGTCCGCTTTTCGGACCGCGAGGCAGACCGGAACGCCGGCGGGACGCGCCGTGGCGCCTCACTCCCCGGCTTCGTCTTGGATCCGGGCGTGCTCGAGCAGCAGGTGCATGAAGCGCGCGTCGGCCGGGACGCCCACGGCGGGGCCCGAGGCCCGCTCGATCGCCACTGGCATCTCCAAGAACTCGAAGGCCCCTTCGGCCCAGGTGAGCGCCTCGAAGATGGCCACTTCCCAGCCGTTGTCGGGCTCGCTCGCGATGGACGCCCCGACGGGACGCCCGCGACGGATGGCGATCCAGGCGATGTCCGCGGGGCAGACCAATAGCAACACTCCGCTTTTGATCTCGCCTTCGATCAAGGCGAACAAGGCGGGTAGGCCCAGGCGCTCGAGCCGTCCGGCCAGGTCCGGTCGCGGGAGCACGCGCGGGTCCTCGGGGCCGCCCAAAAGCTCGGCGCGCAGGTCGGTGGCGGCCGCCAGCCAGGCGGGCAGCTCGACGCCGCCGCCCTCTTCGAGCAGGTCCGGATCGAGGGTCGGCGGGTCGGGCTCGCGGCCCGGCTCGCTGGCGCGTCGCGCCTGCGCGCGCGCGAGATGTCGATCGATGCGCATCTCGATCTCTTCGGGCAAGCAGGGCTTGGCGACGAAATCGACGGCGCCCAGGCGCAGACCGTCCAAGCGAGTGTCGCCGTCGGAGCCGAGCGAGCTCGTGAAGATGACGGGCACCTCGATGCCGCGACGCCGCATCAAGGAGAGCAACTCGAAGCCGCCGAGACGCGGCATCAAGACGTCGCTGACGACGATGTCGAACTCGGCCTCCGAGCCCAGGGTCGACAGGGCCACTTCGCCATCCGCGGCGAGGGTCACCTCGTGCTGGCCGACGATCTCGAGCACCGCACGCAAAGCGGCGAGAAAATCCTCGTCGTCGTCGACCAACAAGACGCGCGCCATCAAAACCCCGACTGCTGATTAGCGCAGCCATCACCCTGATGTCACCCCTGCTGATCTGTAGCCGCGAGTCTGCGCGACGGCGAATGCGCTGTAAGGGGGCTCGCCTTTGTTGCTAGTGCACGGAGCAGAAGCCCCCGGTACGCACTCGCCTCAGCCCTTGCAGCTCTCGCTGGCGGCCTTCGCCCGGTCGTAGCTCTCGCCTTCGCCGCCGGATTTTTTGTAGGCGGCGAGGGCTTTGCTGGCCGGCTTGCATTGGCCGTCGGCGGCCAGGATCTCGATCTTGTAGACGTGGGCGGCGGCGGCTTTGGGGTCGAGCTTCAAGGCGGCGTCGAGTTTTTCGACCGCCCCTTTGGCGTCGCCGGCGGCTGCGAGGGCGCGGCCCCAGTTGACCAGGGGGGCCGGCTGATCGGGGAGCGCGGTGGCCACGGCTTCGAAGTGCACGATGGCCTTTTGAGGGTCGCCGGCTTGCAAGATGCCGCGGCCGACTTGCAAGCGTACGTCGTGGGCCTCGGGGGCCAATGCGGCCAGGGCCTCGTACTCGGCGATGGCCGCCTCGGGCTTGGCGTTCGCCAACAAGAGCTTCGCTTTGAGCAGACGCAAGTCGGCGCCGGTCAGCCCCGGCTCGAGCTCGACGGCCTTGCTCGCGGCGTCCAAGGCCGCCGCTGCGTCTTCGTTGGCGGCGTGGGCTTGGGCCAAGACGTAGAGGGTGTTGGCGTTTTTGGGGTTGAGTTCGGCCGCCTTGGACAAGTCGGCCACCGCGCCGGCGATGTCGTTGGAGTCCAGGCGCAAGACGCCGCGGCTGTGGTAGCTGGGCGCGTACTTGGGCGCGAGCTCGATGGCCCGGTCGAAGCCCGGGGCCGCCCCCTCGAAGTCGCCGAGGGCGAAGGCCAGCATGTTCGCGCGGGCCACGATCGCCGGCACCAGGTCGGGGTTGAGCTCGAGCGCCCGATCGTAGGCGCCCAAGGCTTCTTCGTCGCGGCCCAAAAAGCTCAGCGCCGCGCCGCGCCCGTAGTGCAGGTCGGCGAGGTCCGGACGATCGACCAGCTCCTCGTCCATCTTGTCGAGGGCCTCTTGGTACAGGCCCTTGGACATCATGGTCTCGGCCTCCTCGACTTTGGGATCGAGGGGTTTGACCGGCGGCTCTTCGAACTTCACCTCCGGATCGCTGTCGGGCTCTTGGGGCGGCGGCGCGTCCTTTTTGCAGGCGGCGCCGAGCGAGAGCGACAAGAGCAGCCCTCCCAAGGTGGTGGCGAGGGCGAGGGAGCGTCGGGGGGCGTGGGCGCGAGGCATGGCAGGGAGGCGAACGCAGCGGGTCCTGCGTCGGCCTCAGGGTCGCCGCCTCACTCGGGTGGGGTCAAGAAGGCTTGTAGGCGCGCTTCGAGGGCCTCTCGCTCGCGCTCGGAGAGACGCTCGACGTAAAAGACGTCCTGCACGGTGCGGCCTTCGGTGCTCAAACGCGCCACCTGAATGTCGACCCCCGAGGCCGCGAAGGCGGCCGTGATGCGGGCCAGCGCGCCGGGGCGCTGCTCGGTCTCGACGTCGACCAGGGTCCGGGTCTTGGCCGGGTCCTCCGAAAATCGCACCCGAGTCGGGGCACGGAGGGCTCGGGCGTTGCGTCGCGGGGGCGCGCCCGGATCGAAAGAGGGGTCGGCGAAGGCGTTCGCCCTCCCCTGCTCGGCCGAGCGGATCCGGGCCTCGAGGCGGTCGAGCGCGCGGGCCGTGAACTCGGCGCCCATGGGGTGGCGTTCGTCGGCGTCGATGCGAAAGACGTCGAGCACCAAGGGCACCTCGCCGGGCACCGAGAAGATGTCGGCGGCCACGACGTCGACCCCGAGCTCGAACAAGGTCGCGGCGATGTCGGCCAGCGCGCCGCGACGGTCGCGGCAGACCACCGTCAAGCGCACATGGTTCGCGCCCTCTTCGATGTCGAGCACCACGTGCGCGTCGCCGGAGCGCATCTGCTGGATCAGCGCCAGGTGGCGACGCCGCATCTCGACGTCGAAAAGCGCGTAGTAGCGCTCGGGCAGGCCCTGGGCTTCGTCGGGGCGATCGGCGTGGGGGGCCGGTGCGTGCCCGGCCCGCAGCCGGGACAAGGTCAGCAAGTAGAGCTCGTCGAGCAAGGTGCGCTTCCAGCTCGTGAGGAAGTCGGGCGAGACCGTGGCCATGTCGGCCAGCACGAGCAAGTAGAGCTCGGTCAGGGTCTGCACGTCCCCCACCTTGGCCGCGAAGTCCTCGATCAAAAGCGGATCCGAGAGGTCTCGCTTTTGACTGAGCAAGGGCATGGTCAGGTGCTCTTCGACCAAGACCGCGAGGCGGTCGCGGACCTTCGCGTCGAGGCCGGCGCGCTCGGCCGCCTCCCGGACGATGCGCGCGCCTTCGACACACTGATCGCCGAAGGGCTTGCCCACGTCGTGCAACAAGGTCGCCAGGCACAAAGGCCGCAGGTCGTCGAGGCCCAGGGCCAAGGCGGTGGCCAGCGGGTAGTCCTTGCGGTGGTCGCCACGGTGCAGGGCCTTGACGAACTCGACCGCGAACAAGCTGTGCTGATCGACGGTGTAGACGTGAAAGCTGTCGTGCTGCATGCGCCCGCGCGAGGCCCCGAACTCGGGGACCATGCGCTCGAGCAAGCCGAGGTCGAAGGCGTTCTCGAGCGCCGAGCGACCGTCGGCCGCGCGCGTGTCGACGAGCATGGACAAAAAGCGGCGCTGCGCCTCGGGGTCTTTGGCCAGGCCCTCGGCTTGCGGACCGACCAGCGCCTCGGCAATGGCGTCGGCCGTACGCGCGCTGATGCGAACCAGGTAGTCCTGCGCGATGTCGATGGCGTCGAAGACCAGGGTTGGGCGGCCTTCGAATGGCGCCTCTCCGTCGTGGTGCAGACGACCGTTGACGATGAAGAAGCGCTCGTCGACGCGCAGCTGGGCTTGCACCCCCTCGAGGGGCGGCAAGCACTTGGCGAAGACACGGACCCCGTGACGCGCCACGTCGTTGGCCGCCCGGTAGTAGTCCTGCATGAAGCTCTCGATGGCGGCGACCAACTCGGCGTCGGCGATCTCACCGGGCCCACCTTTGGTCATGCCCAACACCGGCGGCATCGCCTCTTGGTAGCGAAAGACCAGGCGGTCCTGGGCCCGGCCGGCGACGATGTGCAGGGCGCCGCGCAAGCGAACCAAGGAGTCGCGGGCCTCGTCGAGGATCTGGTGGACGTGGGCGCCGACGACACCGCGCTCGACGAGCTCGGCCAAGTCGCTGCTTTGGTAGGTGGCGATCAAAGCCCAGTCCATCGCGGCCAGGTCGCGCAGGCCGCCGGGGCCGTACTTGAGGTCCGGCTCGACGCGGTAGACGGTCGTGCCGTAGCGCTCGTGGCGGTTGCGGACCTCGTCGTTGAGGCGCGACAAAAAGTGCGCGCGCAGGTCTCCGAAAAAGCGAGTCCGCGCCGTCTCGCGCAGGCTCTCGGTGACCCGGGCCTCACCGGCCACATGGACCATGTCGAGCAAGGCTGTGCACGCGGTGAGGTCCTCGACCGCTTGCTCGAGCCACTCGTTGGGGCTGCGCACCACCGCGTTGACCTGGGCCCGCGCGTCCCACAGCGGGTGGAGCAGCTCACGCATGCACGCGTCGCTCGGCTCTTTGCCGTCGGCGACGACCACGAGGTCGATGTCGCTGTGCGGGAACTGAAGTCCGCGCCCCACCCCGCCCACGGCCACCAAGGCGACCCCGTCCATCGCGTCGTGACGCTCGAGAACGGCGGTGGCGTGTTCGGACAAGGCGTCGATCAAAGCGCGACCAAATGCGCGGGCCGTGTCGGCGCCACCTCGACCGGCCCGAAGCTCGGCCGCGAAACGCTCGCGCTCCGTGGCCAGGGTCTCGGTCAACTTCGACGCCCCGAGCTCGGCTCCGGTCTCCACGCGCCCCAGGCTCATGCCCGGACCATAGCGCGAGTCGGCCGCGGCGGGTGGCGCCGACTCAGCCTTCGTGGACGAAATCGATCGAGGCGCCCGTGGCCCCGCTGCGAGGGCCGCGCGGCTTCCAGCCCGGCGCCAGCTCCACCGAGATCTGGACCGTGTCTTCGCCCCGGCGCACGTCGATGACCTTCACCCCCTCGAGGGTGGGCCGCGCCTGCAAGAAGCTCGGGAGCGCGCCCGCCGATTCCACGACCAGGCGCACGATGCCCGAGGCGGGCTGCTCGGCCATGCCCATCACCACTCGGTCCGCGGCGTTCAAGCTCAAGGTCACCTTGGACCCACCCCCACTCAGCCGCAGGCGCGTGAGCATGGCCAGGCGGGCCTTGGGCGAGTTCGATCCCTCGCCGCTCCCCCCCGTCCCACCGCCGGAGCTCGTGCTGCCGCTTTGCTTGGGGACGCCAGGGGTCGGGCTCCCAGGGTCCGGGGCGCGAATCGTGGGGGCCTTGGTGGGGGTGGCGTCTTTGGCGGTGGTCGTTTTTTTCTCGCTCGGCGCCGGCGCGATGCCTCGGGCTTGGCGATCCATGGTCTCGAGGATCCGGCGCGCCCGCTGGTGGGCGGGGTCCGGGGAGGCCAAGAGCTCGGCTTCGATCTCGGGGGCGATGTGCCCATTCTCGAAGCTCGACTGAGCGCGCAACAAGAGCGGGTCACCGGTGGGTGCAGCCGGTCCACTGGGCGCCGCGAGGGCGTCGTCGGCCACCTGGGGCTCCCCGCAGCCGAGCAGGCCCACGGCCACGAGCACGGCCCATCGCGGCGACATAGCGGCCTCGACCCTCACGAGCCCAAGCTAGCCGCACTGGCCCCACGGCTGCAACCAAACGCTGCAACCGGACGCCGCGAGCGCGAGGCGCGGATCAGCTCGCCGCCTGCTCGCCTTGGCCTGTCCGGGCGACCAGCAGGCCCTGCAAGGGAACCGACTCCACCAGGCATTGGCGCAGACCGTGGGCCTCGAGGATCGCGTTCGCAGCGTAGATGCCGCTGGTGCAGGCCGCCTCCATCAGCATCGCCGGCACGGGGAGATCGACCCAATCGCCGGCCAGGGTCAAGGCGGGGTGATCGCTGCGCGTGCCGGGACGGCGTGCGTGTTGGCCGACGTGCAGGGCCGTGAAGTTCTGGTTCACCTGCAAGACCGCGTGCCGGATCTCGAGGCCGCGCAGCGCGGGCACGTACATCTGCAGCTCCTCGATCAGCTGCGCTTGGATGGCGGCCTCGTCGTCGGGGAAGTCCTCGGGGATCGAGTAGGCGTGCAGCTCGTAGACCCCGCCTTGATTCGCCTCGGCCCAGGCGCCCAAGCCCTCGTCGATGCGGTGATAAAAGCTGATCGAGTCGAGGATCTCGAAGCCCTCGGTGATCACGAAGGCGGGTAACTCGTCCCCGGCGCGGCGGTCGGTCCAGATCCGAAGCACGGCGTAGCGGGTGGAGGATTTGAGCTGCCCGACCTCCTCGGCCAGGCGCGGCGCGGCCGCTTGCAGCTGTGGCGAGGCCCCCACGATCGCCCGGGTGCCGACGACATCGGCGGCCAAGACGACGTGGTCGTAGCGGGTGTCGTCGACATACATGGCCTCGCCCTCGGGGCGCAGCTCACCTACCGCCCGGCCGAGCTCGATCTTCACGCCGCGCTCGTCGAGGTGCGCACGCAAAGGCGCGAGCACGGCCGTCTCATAGTGACCGGTCGGGTAGTCGTAGCGCAGGCCCTCCGCGTGGCTCAAAAAGTAAAAGTGGAAGCTCTTGATGAGCTCCGCCATCGACATGTCCTCGGGGGGCGCAAAAAAGGCCCGCGAGAAGCTGTTGAAGACCAGCATCAAGTTGGGCGGCAAGCGGGCGTCGCGGGCGAAGTCGGCGAAGGAGGTCTCGTCGAAGCGCGCGTAGGTGTCCTCCTTGTCCCACTCCAAAAAGGCCTGCATGCGGTGGGTACGTGGGTTGAATGCGACATCACCGAGCGTGAACATTCCCTTGCCGAGCAAGGACAACAAGTTGAGCAGCGGCGTGTCGCGGATGCCGTCGAAGCCGTGCTCGCGCCCGTCGTTCCCGACGATGGCGTAGTCCTCGATCTCGACGAAGTCCTCGCGGATGCCGACCTCGTGCAGCCAGCGGTCGAGGTTGTAGTACTGGCGGAAAAAGGCGTGAAAGCCATGCTCCACCGCCAGATCCACACCTTGGTGGCGCTCGGTCCAGCCGCCGATCTTGCCTCCGAGGTGCGTATTCTTCTCGATCAGGTCGACCTCGAAGCCGCGCTCCGCGAGCAAGCTGGCCGTGCGCATGCCGGCGATGCCCGCCCCGATGACGGCGACGCGCGGACGCGAGGGACCCTCGAGGGCAAAGGGCTCTCGCAGCGCGGGCTCGACGATGCGATGGCGGTAGCCCCCAAAGCGGCGCGCCACCGCCCGATCCATGAAATTGGGCGCCCCCAGCCACGCGTAGATCGAACTCGCCAACCACGCCGAGGCCAGGCCGTAGCCAAAGTCCTCGACGGGGACGGTCCCCACGCGCACGCCGAGGTTGTAGGCGTCGTCATAGGTGACGACGGGGCGCGCGGTCAGGTAGCTGTCGAAGATCACCGTCGTGAGCACGACGATGGCCACCAAGCCGACGAAGTTTCGCCGCATGGCCACCTGCCCGCCAAAGCGCGCGTCGTAGACGGCCACCAACCCCAAAGCGATGCCCGTCAGCCCCGTGTAGCCACGCCCCTCGGCGAGCTGCCACACGCCCAGCGCCAAGGCACAAAGGCCGAAGCCGAGCGCGACGGCACCGATCGTTCGAGAGCGTCGTGACTTCGGCCCGCCCAAGAACATCTCCCACGAGAAGATGAGCGCGTAGGGCACGGCCAAAAAGAAGAGCCACTCTTCGATCGGCAGGCCGCCCGGACGCCAGCCCAAGGTGCGCTCAGGCGAGAAGAACCAGTGCGTGTCGGCGACGGCGACATCCCAGATCAAAAAGGGAATCGCGGCGATCAGGGCCGCGATGAAGGCCCGCGCCGAACGTCCGCGAAAAAAGGTCGGGCCAAAAAATCCGAGCGCGACGGGGCCGGCCAGGACCGCCAAGTCGAAGAGCAGATACTCGGCGGCCATGCGACGTCCTCCCTCAGCCTCCCCTAGCTGGCCTCAGCCGGCCCGCACAGGCCAGCCCTCGGCCAACAGCGCCTTGCAGGTGCTCGCCGCGTCGACCTGCACGAAGGCGAAGTGACCTTGGTTGCGCTCACTGCTGTCTTTGGCCATCCGCTCGAGGCATCCGCCGTCCGCGCCCAAAATCTCTTGGTCGGTCACGACATCGACGGTGCCGCGCATCCCGGTCGCGCCGTACAAGGTGCCGCGCGCCCGGGTGCGACTGTTGTTGGCGACGTGCAAGGTCCCGCCGCACATGGGGGCGTCGACCTGCACGGACATGCCCGGCTTGCCGTCGCGGTCGAGGTCTTCGCGGCCCCACTTGACCACCGATCCGCCGAGCACCTTGCCGCCTTCGCCGTCGAGCTTGAAGCGGGTGCGCGTGCGCGGGAGCGCCGAGATCTTCATGTCGATCTGCGTTCCGGCCACCTTCTTGAACTCCACCTCACAGGCGGTCTGCTCGACGAGCAGCTGGTCGCCGCTGCGGCGCACTGTCGCCAAGGTGTAGGTGTCCACACGCGTCGAGAGGGTCCCGAGCACGGGGACCTTCTTCTCCCCCGTCACCACCTGGTGACCCGCCCAGACCACGGGGGTCTCGAACCAGCTGGCCAGCAAGTCCTCCGTGTTCATGAGGGCGTGGGTCACGGGCGCGACCGGTCCGGCAAACATTGAGGCGACGAGGGCAAAGGCTTCGAGAATCATGGATGGGTCTCCAAAGGGTTGATTGGGTCGGCCCGCACTCAGCGGACGTTGCGGGCGCCGACGACGGATTCGACGGTCTCGCGAAAGGCCTCGAGGTCACCGCTGCCGGGGACGATGGCCCCCGACTCTTCGATGAGCTCGCGCATCTCTTCGGCTCCGCGCCCGCCGATCACGACGGGGACCCCGCGCGCGGCGGCCACGTAATGCTCGACGAACTCGCGCACGTCGGCCGGCGGCGCGGGGATGGTCAACGAAAGGCCGATCAAGGCCGGATCCAAGCTGCGCACGGCGGCGGCGATGGCCGAAGGCGGCGTGCGGGGCCCGAGCATGACGGGCCGAAAGCCCCAGCGGACCATGCGGTAGGCCACGCCGTAGACGGGCAAAGAGTGTTCTTCGGTGGCGAAGCAGGCGAGCACGACGTTGCGTGCGCGCTCCGAGACCTCGAGCATGCGCAGCATGTCGCGGGCCGCCCCTTCGAGCAGCTGGGTGGCCATGTGCTCTTGGCCGACGGAGATTTCCCCCGCGTGCCACAAGTCGCCGACCTCGACCATCGCCGGCGCGATGACCCGCTCGAAGATCGTCGAGACGTTGCCGACGAACATGACCTTGGACAGCGCCTGCTCGAGGGCCGTGTAGTCGAAGCTGCGCACGGCGGCGAGCAGCTCGCGGCGCAGGCCCTCAAAAGGATTCTCGGACTCGTTGATGGTGCGGGCTTGGGCCGCCTCGCGCGCCTTGACCCGCTCACGCACCACGCGGGCGGCGTCCGCGGCCGACATCCCCTCTTCGCGCAGCCCCACCAGCTCGCGGATCGCCTCGATGTCCGACTCGTCGTAGAGGCGGTAGGCGGAGCTGGTGCGGCGCGGCGCGGGGATCCCGTAGCGGCGCTCCCAGGCGCGCAAAGTCGCGGAAGGCACCCCGGTCATCTCGGCCACGGCCGCGATCCGGTACTTCGCTTGAGTGGGGCTGGCGCCAGATCTGGAACGAGATCCGGAGCCAGAGCCGTTGTTCGAGTCACCCATGGTGCCCACGCAGTAAAACCCCAAAGGGCGACTTGTCAAAGGTTCAACCCAGACTAGAACCTGCCTTGTGCAAGCCCTGAACAATCCTTCTGGAAGCGGCCCGACGGGCGCGCAGGCGTCCACTGAGGCAAATGTGCGTACCCCGCATGCCGTCGTCATCGGCACCGGCTTCGGCGGGTTGGCCGCGGCCGTCCGCCTGGTCGCCAAGGGCTACCGGGTGACCATGCTCGAGCGCCGCGACCAACCCGGCGGGCGCGCCTACGTCTACCGCCAAGACGGCTTCGTCTTCGACGGCGGCCCCACCGTCATCACCGCCCCCTTCTTGCTCGAAGAGTTGTGGTCCTTGCTCGGCGAGCGCATGGAGGACCACATCGACATGCGCCCGGTCTCTCCCTTTTACCGGATCCGTTTTCACGACGGCGAGCAGTTCGACTACACGGGCGACGCCGAGGCGATGCGCGAAGAGATCGCCAAGTTCGAGCCGAAGGACGTCGAGGGCTACGAGGACTTCGTCGAGATGTCCCGCAAGATCTTCGAGACCGGCTTCGACAAGCTCAGCCACGTCCCTTTCAACTCCTTTTGGGACATGGCGAAGATCGCCCCGGACATGGTCAAGCTGCAAAGCTACCGGACCGTCTACGGCCTGGTCTCCAAGTTCGTGAAAAACGAGAAGCTGCGCCAGGTCTTCTCGTTCCACCCCTTGCTCGTCGGGGGCAATCCCTTCAAGACGACCTCCATCTACTCGCTCATCGCCTTTTTGGAGCGCAAGTGGGGCGTCTACTTCCCCATGGGCGGCACCGGGGAGCTGGTCAAGGGCCTGTGCGCCCTGCTCGAGCGCAAGGGCGCCGAGATCCGCTGCTCGAGTACGGTCGAGCAGATTCTGGTGCGCGAGGGCAAGGCGGTGGGCGTTCGCCTGGAAGGCGGCGAAGAGATTCACGCCGACCTCGTCGTCTCGAACGCCGACAGCGCCTGGACCTACAAGCACCTGCTCGACCCCGCCGATCGCAAGCGCTGGACCGACGCCAAGGTCGACAAGCAGCGCTACTCGATGAGCCTTTTCGTCTGGTACTTCGGCACCGACCGCAAGTACGAGGACGTCGCCCACCACACCATCTTGCTGGGGCCCCGCTACAAAGGGCTGCTCGACGACATCTTCGAAAAGAAGATCCTGGCCGAGGACTTCAGCTTGTACCTGCACCGCCCCACGGCCACCGATCCGAGCTTGGCCCCCGAGGGCCACGAGGCCTTCTACGTGCTCTCGCCGGTGCCCCACCTCGACAGCGGCGTCGACTGGCGCGAGCAGGCCGAGCCCTACCGCAAGAAGATCGAGGCCTACCTCGAAAAGACCGTCATGCCGGATCTGTCCAAGCACGTGGTCAGCTCGCACATGCTCACGCCGATCGGCTTTCGGGACGAGCTGCTCTCGGTCAAAGGCGCGGCCTTTGGCATGGAGCCGGTGCTCACCCAAAGCGCCTACTTTCGGCCGCACAACCGCTCGGAGGACGTCGAGAACCTCTTCATCGTCGGCGCGGGCACCCACCCCGGCGCGGGCGTTCCCGGCGTCTTGAGCTCGGCCAAGGTCATGGACAAAATGGTCCCCGAGGTCGAAGCTGCCCGACGCCACCAAGTCGAGCCCAAGGCCGAGACCCCCGTCACGGCGCCCGAGCGCAAGACCGTCCCCGACCTTCAACGCAGCGCCTGAGCCTCGATGAACGCCCCCGTCTCCAGCGCGCTCGTTCGCACGGCCGAGGCCGACCTCGCCGCTTGCCACGCCTTGTTGGCAGCGGGGTCGAAGAGCTTCTCGCTCGCCTCGCGCTTGTTACCGGCGCGCATGCGGGACCCGGCCGCGGTCTTCTACGCCTTTTGCCGCGTCGCCGACGACCTCGTCGACGAAGGCGGGGACCCGGCCGCGGCCGTCGAGGCGCTCAACCATCGCTTGGACGGCATCTTTACGAGCACGCCCATCGATGACCCGGTCGACCGCGCCCTCGCCCGCGTGGTCGCCGAGCATCAGCTCCCGCGCGCCCCCTTCGATGCTCTGATCGAAGGCTTCGTGTGGGACGCAGCCGAGCGCGACTACCAAGACCTCGACGCCGTGCTCGAATACTGCGCGCGCGTGGCCTCGACCGTGGGCGTGGTGATGACCTTGCTGATGGGTGAGCGGCGGCCCCAGGTCCTGGCGCGCGCGTGTGACCTGGGCGCGGCCATGCAGCTCACGAACATCTGCCGCGACGTGGCCGAAGACGCCGCGCGCGGCCGCCTGTACATCCCCGCGGACTGGCTGCGCGAGGGCGGCTTGGACCCCGCGGCCTGGCTGCGCACGCCGACGCCCCACCCTGCGCTCTCGCAGGCGACCGCGCGCATGCTCCATCACGCCGAAGAACTCTACGCGCGCGCCGAGGCGGGCATCCCCGAGCTGCCCGCCGACTGTCGCGCGGCCATCTACGCGGCCCGGCTCATCTACGCGGACATCGGCCGGGTCATCGCCGAGCGCGGCTACGACCCCATGCAAGGGCGCGCCGTCGTCAGCCGCGGGCGCAAGCTGTGGCTCTTTTTGCGGGCCTACGTGACCAAGCCCCGACGTTCGCGCCCCCACCCCCTGGCCGAAGCTCCGCTGCGACAGACTGCCTTTTTGTGCCCGAGCCGGGAGCTCGCGTGACACCGGCCGACAAGGGCGCGCGCTTCGAGCGTTGGTTCTCGGGCATGGTCGAACGGCGCTTGGCCGATCGCTTCGCAGAGGTGCGGGTCCACGGCCTGGACACCTTTCGCGCCAGCGCCGAAGCCGGGGGCGTCATCTTGGTCGCCAACCACAGCGCCTGGTGGGATCCGATGATGGCCATTTGGCTCGGCCGCTTGACCGGCGTCGACAGCTACGCGGTGATGAACGGCGCCAACTTGGGCGCGCATGCCTACTTCTCGCGCGTGGGAGCGATCGGCGTGGACCTCGAGGACCCCCGAGATGGCGCTCGCTTCTTGCGCTACGCCAAGCGCCTGCTCGAGACACGGGACCCGGGCGGCCGCGCCCTTTGGATCTTTGCGCAGGGCGAAGAGCGGCCCGCCCACGAGCGGCCGCTGCACTTTCGACCCGGCGCGGCCGCCCTCGCCCGGCTCAGCCCGAACACGCGCAGCTTGCCCGTCGCCTTGCGCTACACCTTCGCCAAGTGGGAGCGCCCCGTCGCCCACCTGAGCATTGGTGCGCCCCTCGAGCTGCCCCGCGCGCGAGCCGAGGCCGTCGCGGCGCAAGTCAGTGGTGTCGAGGCCGAGTTCGATCGCATCGAGACCGACCTCGTCGCCGGCCTGCCCGAAGACGGCGCCTTCGTCCGTCACCTGGTGCACCAGCCGAGCTTCACCGAGCGCGTGGCCCCTCGCCTGCTCTCGCGCTGGCTCGCGCCGCGGCGAGACACGCGTCGAGGGCAAGAGGCGCTCGCCGCCGGCTAGGCGCCTTCGTCTCGCAGCTCTTGCAAGGCCGCCGCGAAGTCTTCGGCCATGTCGAAGCGCAAGCCCACGGCGCGCAGGGCCAAGCGGGCCGTGCTCACGCCCAAGCGCATGATGGCGTTTTGCGCCCCCATCACGATGACCACGCGCTCGAAGTCCTTGCGATTGGCCATCGTCCACTGCGTCAGCTTCGAGCGCGCCTCGGCCGTGTAGCCTTCGGCCGTGGACCAGTCGTGCACCCCATAAAAGCGCCCCTCGGGCACCGCCGTGCGTACGAAGTCGATGTAGTGCTCGATGTACCAGTTGGCGATCGCGTCGTCGATTCGACACGCGCGGGTGATCTGCGAAGCGGCCACGCGCTGCTCGCCATCGACCCACACGCGCAGGGGCAGGCCTTCGATCACACGGGCTTCGGCGGCCTCGAAGTTCAGCGGCACGTCGGCATCCTAGCCCTCAACGCAAGGCGAGACGACCACCGCGACGCAGCTGAAGTTCGCGTCCGCGCCAGGCGACGCGGTCACCGCGAAGGCAGGCGAAAAAGGCGCGCGCGATCAGCAGGTCGGCACGCAAGGCAGGCAGCAGCCAGCCTCCGGGTCCGAGCGTGGGCTTCGCTATTCGCGAGGCTCGCGCGGCCCGACGCGCGATCACGATCCGCCAGCTTGCGACGAAGGCGGCGCCCAGCCCCAGCCACGGAGTCCCGACGACGCCCAGCACCATCCAGGCCAGCATCAGCGGCAAGGCCGCAAAAAAGAGCATGGGGTAGCCGACCAAGAGCGCGGGCCGCTGCCAGCGGATCACGCTGAACCATCGGCGGTAGCGATCGCGGACCTGCGCCATGTCGCGCCCGCCCGCCATCGACTTCACCGAGAGCCCCGCGAATCGCGGGACCCATCCGGAGGCGACGAGTCTGCGTCCGAGCTCCATGTCCTCGCCCAGCCAGTCGCCGAAGCTTGCGAAGCCGCCGGCGTCGTCGAGGGCCTCGCGGCGGATCGCAAAGCACTTGCCGACGAAGCCCGCCGGGTCGAGGCCCGCCAACAAGGCGAAGCTGTGCAAGCTCGCGCCCAGCAAGGCGGCCGAGGCGAAGTCGGCAGGGCTTTGGGGGGCCACCTCGATCGGGGCAGCCCACACCGCGCCCGTGTTCGATGTGGCGAAAGGCGCGAGCAGACGCTCGAAGTCGAAGCCGGACAAGTCGACGTCGCTGTCGACGTTGATCACGATCTCGCTTTCGCGGCTGGCGTCGGCGCGCGCGAGCTGCCCCACCTTTTGGTTGAACAGGTCTCGGGGCAAGGGTCCGTGCAGGCTGTGCACCCGCCAGCCCTCGGCGCGCAGCTGCTCGGCTACGGCATCACAGATGGGCGCGGCGGCGTCCTCGGCCCGCCCGGTGGAGAAGGTCACTTCGAGCTCGACACCCTCGGGCCAATGCGCGCGGCGCAGGCTCTCGAGGTTCGAGCGCAAGGCCGGGTCCACCCCGGCGCAAGGTCGAATCAGGTGCACGCGCCAGGGCCTCGCGCTCGGTCGCTCCCCTCGCTTCGAGGTTCGCGCGGCCCGCAGCATGGCCAGGGCGCTGGTCGAGACCCAAGCGCCCGTCCACAAGCTGGTGAGGCCGAGCCCCACGAGCAAGGCGGCGCTCCCGTTCACCGCACCCTCCGGGTGCGAAAGGGCAGCATCAGCTGGGTGCTCGGGCGTACGAAGCGGCCCATGTCGAGGTGCTCGTGCACGGCGTGAATGGGAGCTTCGCCCGCGCCCTCGGACAGGTCGAGCAAGCTGCGCGAATAAAAGGGCGTGTCCTCGAGCATCATCGAGAGCTCGAGCTTGCGCTCGACTTCCACCCGCATGAAGGGCGGCAAGCCCCAGCGTGTCGTCGGCAAGGCCCGCTCCGGGCAGCCCTGCATCGCCACCGGCCGCGTCCCCTCTTCGTCGATGCGCAAGGCCAAGCGGCGGTGCTCGCCTTCGACCGAGCGCGTGTCGTAGACGATGCGGGCGTGGTCGCCGAAGTCCGCGCGCGACCAATCCCAGTCGTCGAAGGCGGCTTCGAGCCCTTCGCTGCCTCGGTTGGCGTCGTGGTAGGCGATGCCCTCGAACTCGAGGGCCGGGCGCTCGAAGCGAACCCGCACCGGCGTGCGGGGGGCGATGGGCGTCCACTGGTGCCGCCCGTGCACGTCGATGTCGAAGATCGGTGCTCGCGTGGCCGGAAGATCGATCTCGAGCTCTCCGCGCAGTCGTCGACGGGTCCAGGGGCTGCGCTCGTCGAAGCGCCAGGTCGCCCGGTCACCGGTCCCGGCCCCCTGCCCGTGCTGCAGCTCGATGCGGTTGGCCCCGATCTGCAAGCTCTGGGCGTCGCGCGTGACGTGGTGGGCCGCGTACTCGCTCATGGCCCAGGCGCGCTCGCGTCGGTGCGGGCTGTAGATGGCGAGGTTGACCCCCGAAAAGGCGATCGGGTCGGGCAGCTCCCCTCGCTTCGCGCCGCGAAGGCGCGCGCGTCGGTAGCGGGGCGAAAAGACGTAGCCCAAAAAGAAGATCGCCGTCAGCGCCCGCTCGCCGCGGGGATCGACGGCGTCGAGGTACCACCAGCGGTAGCCACCGCGGGGGACTTCGGCATCGAAAGCGAACGGCGACGGCGCAGCTTCGCCGCGTCCAGGTCCATGGCCTCCACGGCCATGCGCCCGCTTTGCGCCACCATCGGCACCCCCGCCCCCGGGTGCGCCGTGCCCCCCGCCAGGTACAGGCCCCCGATCCGCGTGCGGGCCGTCGGGCGTCCAAAGGCCGCGAAGGGCCCGTGCGTCGCCGGACCGTAGAGCGCTCCCCCGGTGGCCGGAAAGAGGCGCTCGAAGGTCCGCGGATCGCTGCGCTGGGTCGACTCCGCCGTGGCGGGCGTCCCTTGCAGTCGCAGGCCGCATCGTTGCATCAACTCGAAGGTCGCTCGCTCGCATCGTTCTATCGCTCGTTTCGTGGGTTGGGCTCGGTCGCCGAGGGCCGGGGCGTTGGCGAGGACGAAGATCCGCTCGGGCCCGCCGGTGGGCGTAGCCGCCTCGGGCCCTCGGTCCTGCGCGCAGACATAGACGGTGGGCTGCCCCGGCAGCTCGCCGCGCCCAAACAAGGCCGCAAACTCGGCGGCGTAGTCGTCGGAGAAAAAGACGTTGTGAAAGTCGAGCTCGAAGCCCTGGGCCTCGACATGGCAGCACCAGGTCAGCGCGGACAAAGAGCGCGGCGCCTCACGGCGGCTTCGAAAAGCGGCGCGGGCCGGCTCTCCAAGCCGACCTGCGGCCAAGGCCTGGGCCGCCCCATTGAAGATGACGGCGTCGAAGTCCTCGCTGCCGCGTGCGCAGCTCAGCCCACGCACCCGGCCGCCTTCGACTTGGATCTGCTCCACGGCCTCGCCGAGCCGAAAGTCGACACCGAGCGAAGTCGCCAGCTTCTGCATGGCGCGTGCGAGCGCGTGCATGCCCCCTTCGACCGTCCAGACGCCGGCGCGCTCGACCTCGGCGATCAGGTTCAAGGTGGCCGGGGCGGCAAAGGGCGACGAGCCGTAGTAGGTCGCGTAGCGGCCAAAGAGCTGTCGCAGCTGCGGCGCCTCGAAGAAGCTCTCGATGGCGCGCCACATGCTGCGGTGCCAGTCGACGCCCAGCATCCCCAGTAGGCCGCGCAAGCCCCCCGCGCGCAGGGCCGAGGCCAAGCCGGGCTTGGACGCGCGGATGAAGGGTTCGTCGACGCGCGCGAAGATCTTCTTGGCGTGGGCGGTGAAGCGCCGGTAGCCCTCGGCCTCTTTCGCCCCAAAGGTGGCCGCGATCTCGGCGTAGCTGCGCGCCTCGTCGGCGTAGAGATCCAGCTCGCGGCCATCGGTCCACGCGTGCCGGGCCAGGCGCTCGAGCTTGCGAAGCTGGACAAAGTCGTCCAGGCTTTGTCCCGCGGCAGCGAACAGTCTGTCAAAGGTTTCGCGCATCGTGAGCACGGTCGGCCCGGCATCCAGGGCGACCCCCGGCGCGACCTCGACCCGGCGCATCTTTCCGCCGACTTGTGCCGCAGCATCGAAAACGGTCACCTGGTGACCACTGACGGCGCTTTGGATGGCTGCGGCGAGCCCGCCGATCCCCGCCCCCACGATGCCCACGCGCAGGCCCGGCCCGCCTTGCTCGGAGGTGGGAAGCCCTCCCCCCGATTGAAGTCGATGCATCATGTTGAAATAACCTTTGACAGAACCTGTGCACGATGTCAAGGTCTCCCTCGATGGCCAGCCGGAACCGCATCGAGAGCAGCCTCCAACGCGCTTTGCAGCGTGCTGAGGGGCCCTACACGCCGCCCAGGCTTCGACAAGCCTTGCAACACGCCGTCTTGGGTGGCGGCGCTCGACTGCGTCCCTCCTTGGCCCTCGCGGTCGCGGCGGCGTGTGGCGAGGCCGAGGCCCCCGGCCTCGACGAGGCCGCAGCGGCCGTCGAGCTCCTTCACAGCGCTTCTTTGGTCCACGACGACCTCCCCTGCTTCGACGACGCCCCGCTGCGCCGCGGCCGGCCCTCGGTGCACGCGGCTTTCGGTGAGCCCCTGGCCGTGCTGGTCGGCGACGCCCTCATCGCCTTGGCCTTCGAGCACGGCGCCGGCGAGGCCCTCCCCGACCGGCACCTGCGGGGAGTTGTTCAATGCTTGTCCACCGCCGTGGGTTCGGCCCGCGGTCTCGTCGCCGGCCAGGCCTGGGAGTCCGAGCCCGTGGCCCTGCTCAGCGCCTACCACCAAGCCAAGACGGGCGCGCTCTTCGAGGCCGCCGCCTTTTTAGGCGCGAGCGTGGCCGACAGCGACGAGGCCCACGCCTGGGCCGCCTTTGGGGCCGCGATCGGCGAGGCCTACCAAGTCGCCGACGACCTGCGCGACGCGCTGCTCGAGCAAGCCAGCGGAGAGAAGCCCGCCGGCCAAGACGCGCTGCACGGCCGCCCCAACGCGGCCCACGAGCTCGGCCCCAAGCAGGCCGTCGCCCACCTCTCCAAGCTCCTGCGCCAAGCGGCCGAGCGCATCCCCGACTGCCCGCAGCCCGAGCGCATTCACGCCTGGCTCGACCAGGCCTCCGAACGCCTCTGCGTCGCCTTGAGCGACGGCACGGCGCGCGAGCCCTCCACCCTTCGTCACCCCCAACCCGAGCTGGCCACCGCCGTCAGCGCCTGAGGAAAAGCACCATGTACAGCCCCGTCCCGACCACGACCCTCCGCGACCGCCGTCCCGTCGAGCCTCGTCCGTCGAAAGACAGCGAGCGCGCCTCGATCCGCTTCCCCACCGCCTTCGATCGCTACATCCACGATCTCGGTGACCACGCCCCCGTCCCGGCCGAGCAAGAGCTCGCCTTCGCGCAGCGGATCCGCGCCCGTCGCGGCGAGCTGTGGCGCACCTTGGCCAGCTACCCCCCCTTGGCCGCCCCCATGTGCGGCCTGATCGACCGCGAGCTGCAAGACAAAGAGCGGCCCAAGGGTCTCGACGACGCGCTCGAGCTGATGCGCGCGGCCGGACGCTCGGCCCGACGCGCCCGCAGCACGGCCGGTCAAGACGCCTTTCGTGCCGCCGGCGAGGCCCTCGCCAAGCTCTTGGTCGACGCCGACCAAGACGACCTCATCGCGCGCACCTTGGTCGAAGACATCGCCCACCTGCGCTTTGGCAACCGCGACTTGCTGCGAATGACGGTCCGCCGTGCCCCCAGCCTCAACCGCCCCTTCTTGGCCTACTGCGAGCGTTCGGCCCGCGCGATGGCCCGCCTCGACGACGCCAAGCGCGAGTTCGCGGCCGCCAACTTGCGCTTGGTCGTGTCGATGGCGAAGAAGTTCGAGTACTCCAAGATCCCGCTGGCCGACTTGGTCCAAGAGGGCAACTTGGGCCTGCTCAAGGCCGTCGACCGCTTCGACCACCGTCGCGGCTTTCGCTTCTCGACCTACGCGACCTGGTGGATCCGTCACGCCCTCACCCGCGCGGTCTACAACGGCGCCCGAACGATCCGCTTGCCGGTGCACATCCAAGAGCGCCAACGCAAGATCGCCAAGTTCCGCCGCGAGTTCGAGCGCAAAGAGGGCCGCCCGCCGAGCGACGCCGAGGTGGCCGAGCGCCTCTCCATCGCGCCGCGCAAGGTGGCGAGCGCCGACCTCGACCGCGTCTCGCGTTCGATGAGCCTCGACGCCCCGGCCAGCCCCCGCGCCGAGACCCCCTTGGCCGAGACCCTGCACGACCCCGAGTCCGAGTCGGTCGATGCGTTGCTCGAGCGCCATGAGCTGCTCGAGAACCTCGACGAAGGTTTCGCCGCCCTCGACGCGGTCGAGCTCGACATCGTCCAGCGCCGCTTCGGCCTCGGCGGGCGCAGCCCCGAGACCCTGCGCCAAGTCGGGGCCTCGCACGGCCTCTCGCGTGAGCGGATCCGTCAGATCCAGGCCCGCGCCATGCTCAAGATGCGGGCTGCGCTCATGGGCGACATGGGCGAGTCCGTGGCGAGCGAAGCGGCCTAGTTCGCGCTACACCCTCGTCATGAGCGACGACGCGTCGAAGTCCAAAGTCGAACTCAGCGAGGCCCAGTGGCGCGAGAAGCTCGGCGCCGACCGCTACCGTGTCTTGCGCCAGGCGGGCACGGAGCGGGCCTTCACCGGCGCCTACTGGGACACCAAGACCCCGGGTGTGTACCGCTGCGGCGGCTGCGGCATCGAGTTGTTCAGCTCCCAAAGCAAGTTCGACTCGGGCTGCGGCTGGCCGAGCTTCACGATCCCCATCGCCGAAGGTCGCGTCCTCGAGCGCGCCGACGACTCGCTCGGCATGCGTCGCATCGAGACCGTCTGTGCGAACTGCGAAGGCCACCTCGGCCATGTCTTCCCCGATGGACCCAAGCCCACGGGGCTTCGCTATTGCATCAACTCGCTGAGCCTCGAGCTCGAGCCGACGGAGGACTAGCGCCGCCAGTCGAGCGGGTAGGTCACGTCGACGACCTCGCCCTTCTCGCTTTCGAGACGCATGCGGACCTTGCGACCGCGGCCCTCGGCCAGCAGAGGCTTGAGGGTCGCGGCGACGCGGCCCAGGTCGTCGATGGTCTCGATCTTGCGCGTGCCGACCACCGTGATGCGGTGGTCCAAGAGCATGCGCTGCGCTTGGCGGTTGCCCTCGAGGCGTGAGCCCGGCACGAAGGCCAGGACCACCGGCGCGTCCCGGTCGTACAAGCGCAGACCCAAGACGGCCTCGACGTCGATATGCGCCTGCTCGGCGTCGGTGGCCGCTTGGACCACGATGCGCACGGGTACGCGCTCGCCTCGACGGGCCAAGGTGAGCTCGAGTTCTTCGCCGGGGAGCAAGTTGCGCGCGACGTTCATGAAGTCGCGCAAGAACTCGACGCGCGCCGGCTGGTCGCGCGTGGTCCCGTCGTAGCGGCGGCCCCGGACCTCGACGATCACGTCGTTGGGCATCAGGCCCGCGCGCTGGGCCGGCCCGTCGGCGTCGACCTGCTCGATGGTGAGGCCCGCCTCGTAGCCGAGGGCGCCAATGGCCTCGTCGATCTCCGGCGCCGCGCTGACCACCGCCCCGATCACGCCGGAGCGCCCCGCCTCCCCTTCGTACAAGGCGGTCAGGTAGACGCGCACGCGATCGATGGGGATGGCGAAACCGATCCCCTGCCCTCGTGAGGAGCGCGCCGAGGTGATGCCGACCAAGCGGCCCTTCGCGTCGAAGAGCGGCCCACCCGAGTTGCCGAGGTTGATCGCCGCGTCGAGCTGAATCGTGGGGAGGTGCGGATTGGGCATCACGCCGGTGCGATGCAGGGCCGAGACGATGCCGGCCGAGACGCTGTGCTCGAGACCGACGGGGCAGCCCACGGCGAAGACCGTCTCCCCCACCGCCACCTCGCCACTGCGGCCAAAGGTCGCGGGGCGCAAGGCGGAGCCGCTCGGCTCGCCCTCGAGCTGGAGGATGGCGAGGTCCTCTTCGGGGCTGTTGAGCAAGACGGTCGCGTCGCGCACGCGGCCGTCCATGAAGCGGGCCGACAAACGGCCACCGCTGCCCAAGCGGGTGAGGCTCCCACCGCGCTGTCGCAACATCGGCTCGACCACGTGGTGGTTGGTCAAGACCAGGCCCGACTCGTCGTAGATGACGCCCGCCCCGGCGAAGCTGGGCTCGTTGCCGTCGGGGTCGAAGCTGAGGCAGACGACGGACTCCAAGGTGGGTCCGGCGACCGCGGCGAGGCCCGCTTTGGGCGGGGGGCTCGCGCTGGCCTCGGGCCGCTCGTCTTGGGTCGCGGCGCGTGGCGGCGGCGGGTAGCTGGGGGTGGCCGCCGCGTCCTTGCTCGTCGAGGAGGTCTCGGTGGCCGCGACCCCGGCGTTGGCCATGCGCGCGGCCCGCCCCTGCAGGCCCATGTAGACCGCGACCCCGCCGAGCAAGGTGCCGACCAGTGCGGCCCCCATCGCCGTGTACAAGGCGGTACCGTCGCGTTCCTTGCCGAGCACGATCTCGATCTTATCCGGCCCTGGCACGGCCGCCACAACCCCTGAACGACTGTGCCATTCCCCTTGCGCCGACCTGGGTCGGCGGGGCCTCAGCGCCGCAAGCGCTGCGCGCGGACGCCGTGCTCACGTGCACTTTGGTCGAGCAGGCGATCCGTCGCCTCGCCGTCGGAAGAGCGCACACGCGGGCGTAGCTCGCCGGCGGCTTCCAGACGTGCACGCGCATCACGGGCGGCCTCGTCACGGGCCCAGGCGGGCACCTGAGCGGGCGGAACCGGCCCCACCTGGGGCGACTCCCCGCCGGGCAGGGGCGGCGCTTGGCGGATCTCTCGGCGCGACTCGTCGAACTCCCCGCCATGCTCGAAGGCCTGGCTGACGTCTTCGGCCATGGTCGCCAAGGAGGCGGCTGTCGCCTCGCGAGCGCTCGGCAGCACCGTCAAGGCGACGGCCGCGGCGGTCGCCACTCCCCCGGCGATCCAGGCCAAGCGTCGTCCCAGGGGGCGCCGTCTCAGGTGGGTGGGTCCGGTCATCGACACGGCCCACTCTCGACCCTCACCGCCACCCAAGGGGCGAAGTCGCGGCCCGTCCGGCTGCGAAGGCGCCGCCGAGGGCAGCCCCTCGATGGGCGTCACGCGATCGGCACCCTTCGCGGCGTGGATCCCATCTTGCTCGGCTCCGCCCGCGGCTCCGTCCGCGACGGCGACCGGCTCTTTGAGAGTGTCTTGGGCCGAGGGCGGTCCCTCGCCGGCGAGGTGTCCATGAGCGCGTACCGACTCGAGGTCCGCGAGCATCTCGGCCGCGCTCTCGTAGCGGCGCTTCGGGTCTTTGGCCAAGGCGCGCGCGATCACCCGCGCCAGGGCCAAGGGTGCGTCGCTATGCGGCGCCAGCTCGAACAAAGAAGGCGGGCTCGCGTGCAGCTGCATCGACACCACCTCGGCCGGCGAGTCTGCGAGGAAGGGCGGGCGCCCCGCGAGTAGCTCGAACAAGATGATGCCGATGGCGTAGAGGTCCGTCTGAGGCCCCGACGCGGCACCTCGCGCCTGCTCGGGCGCCATGTACGAAGGTGTGCCCACGATCACCCGCGCTTGGGTGATCCGCGGTCCGGGTTGCTCGTAGTCCTTGGCCACACCGAAGTCGATGAGCACCAAGCGCTTTTTGCCCCCGACGTCGACGAGCACGCAGTTGTCCGGCTTGATGTCGCGGTGAACGACACCCTGTTCGTGGACCGCCTGGGCCGCGCGCAGCAGCTGGCGAGTGAGCGAAAACGCGTCGGCCCAGCGCAGGGCCCCGCGCGCCTCGAGGAGGTCTTGAACGGTCGGGCCTTCGAGGTGCTCCAAGATCAAGCAGGGCAGCTCACCTCGCAGGTGGCAAAAGTCGAGGACCGAGACGACGTTGTCGTGACGAACGCGCGACAGCAGTCGCGCCTCTCGCAAAAAGCGCTTCATCATCCGCCGTCCGTGACCACCGAAGCGTCGGTCCGCCACCAGCGAGGGGCGTAGAACCTTGATGGCGGCGGGCTTGCCAATGCCTCGATGCCGCGCGGCGTAGACGGTGGACATGCCGCCTTGGCCGAGCTGGCCTTCGACGCGATAGGACCCGACGACATCGCCGGCTTGAATGACTTGATCTCGGTTGGCGGGGCTCATGGTGGTGTATGAGCGCGCAGGGGGAGCGCGCTGCCCCACGCAGTTGCACGAGCCGGGCCAAGCCCAGCCGCGCGACCCGCGAGCGCCACAGATGGGCCTAAAGCCCCGTCCAGGCCGTCGCGTTCGCGCGCCGGTGTGCCCGCCGCAAGGCGGCTCACCTCATGGGCAGCGCAGCGGTCGCCCGCGGACCGTCCCGACGAGCGACGCTGTGCCAGATCGGAGCAGCGGATCCCTCAGCGGTCCGAGTAGACGACGGTCAAGAAGACCGAGCCGGCGTTGGCGATCACGATGTCCGCCTTGCCATCACCGTCGATGTCGCCAGCGTCGACGGCCACCGGGTTGTTGCCGGTCTCCCCCGAAGCGCCGAAGACGAACTCGCAGGGGTTGGAGGTCCCGAGCCACACCTCCCAGCTGTTGTTCGGTCGCGCGACCACGATGTCCATGTTGCCGTCGAGATCGAAGTCGGCCGCGGCTCCGTCGTTGACCGAGCCTCCCAAGGTGGTGGTGACTGGCGTGTCGAAGCTCCCCGCGTCCGCGGTGTAACAAAGAAGGTCGCTGCCTTCGCCGGGCAAGACCGCCAGGTCCTGGCCGACCGAGCCCCCAAAGTCCGCCGCGACGACCGCGACCGGCGAGTTCGGGGGCAAGGTCGAGGCGCTGGAGTCCGGCGCGCTCACGCCCGGATAGGCGAGTTCCTCAAAGCCGACGAGGCCGCCGGTCGTCAGAACCAAGGCTTCGGGGTTGGCATCCCCGTCCGTGTCGATCCCGAGCGCGCGGGTCGCCGACCCGCCCTCACCGTAGGGCAAGCTGAACACGCTCGTGCCGTCCGAACCGTAGACCAAGCCGCGCGGGTCCTCTCCGTCGATGTTGGCCAAGAAAATCTCGACACGTCCGTCATCCGCCGTCGTGTTGGGGTTGTTGTAGGCGTCGAAGGCGTGGACATCCACGAAGTCGCGCGAGGTTCCCTCGAGATCGACGACGTCGACGCTGCGCCCCAACAAGCTGAGCGCATCGCTCCAGATCTCGACCTGGCCATCGCTGCGGGCGACGATGACCTCTTCATTCCCCTCTCCGACCCACCAATCACCGGTGTCCACCGAGGTAGCCAGATTCGAGGCGGAGACCGAGACGGGCAAGAGCGAGCTCCCGCCGCCCGAGATCACCACCAGACCGCCGAGGACGCCGACCGCGGCGACATCGAGCGGGCCACCGTCGATATCCCCGATCGCCACATCTTTGGCCGCAACCAACATCGGCAACTGGATCCCGATCTCGAGGCAAAGGACGGCGATGTCATCGCCGGGGTTGTCGTTGCCACAGACGCCGGCGCCATCTCCGTCTCCGTCTCCGTCTCCGTCTCCATCGCCGTCTCCGTCTCCGTCTCCATCTCCATCTCCATCTCCATCTCCATCTCCGTCTCCATCTCCGTCGCCATCTCCGTCGCCATCTCCATCGCCATCTCCATCGCCATCTCCGTCTCCGTCTCCATCTCCGTCTCCGTCTCCATCTCCATCTCCATCTCCGTCGCCGTCTCCATCACCGTCGCCGTCTCCATCACCGTCGCCGTCTCCATCACCGTCTCCATCGCCGTCTCCGTCTCCGTCTCCATCTCCATCTCCATCTCCATCTCCATCTCCATCTCCATCTCCATCTCCATCTCCATCTCCATCTCCATCACCGTCGCCGTCTCCATCTCCATCTCCATCTCCATCTCCATCTCCATCTCCATCTCCATCTCCATCTCCATCTCCATCTCCATCTCCATCTCCATCTCCATCTCCATCTCCATCTCCGTCGCCGTCGCCATCGCCATCTCCGTCGCCATCTCCGTCGCCATCGCCATCTCCGTCTCCGTCACCCGCCGTCTCGGAATCTTCGGATCCCGACTCCGTCGACATCGAGTCGCTCGTCTCGTTCGGTCGCGGCGTTCCGGTTTCACCCTCGGCGGCGACCGGGCACTCGCGTCCGTCTTGGCGACCGGGACCGTCGTCGAGGCAAGGGTCGCCGCAAGCCGAGAAGCAAAGGGAGAGACAAGCGATGGATACGAAAGACTTGCGATCGGTCACGGTGCGGCCCTGCTTCATCTATACCCAACGCAGGCCTGCGCCGGGACCTGCGCAATTGCGCCGCCCCCGCCTGGCCTTCGGTGAAGTGGCGCAAGGCACGCGCATCCCATTTCGCATTGACACCTTGCGCTGGCCGAGATAGCCCCCATCCTGGCGGCGCCGGGTTCATTTCAAATTGAATCGAACCTCTTTCGTCACCAAGATTTGCAACATGGACGCGCCCCCTGACTCGACCCCCGCCGAGCTCGTCATGCGGGACGCGCAAGACGAGCTCTCCTCGATCTTCGCCGACATCGCCGAGTTCTGGGGCTTCACCCGCACCCAGGGTCGGATCTTCGGCCTGGTCTACATGTCACCTCGGCCGCTGAGCCAGTCGGAGATTCGGGAGCGTCTCGACATCAGCGCGGGCTCGACCTCGATGACCATCAACTCGCTGCTCGAGTGGGGCGTCCTCCACCGAGACGATCGCTCCTACGTCGCCGAGACCAACTTCTTCACGCTCATCACCCGCGTGATGCGAAAGCGCGAAGCCAACGAAGTCGATGGCGCCATCCAGCGGGCCGAGCGGATGGTTCGGCGCCTTCGCGAGCTTCGCAGCGACGCGGCGGAGGTCGAGTTCTCGATCCGCCGCGCCGAGCACGTCTTGGGCTTTTTCAGGGCCGGCAAGGCCGTGCTCGACGCTTTTGTCTCTCGCGCTCCGCTCGCGCGCATCGTCAACCGCCTCGCCCGCCGCGCCTCTCGCTTGCGCGCCAGCTCCGCCGATTCACATGTCCACCTCGACGCTTGAACTGGCCCCGCGCCGCGAAGCCGCGCACGCCCCCCCTCCCCTGCGCGTGCTCGAGACGGCCATGGCTTTGGTCGCGCCCGAGCTCCAGGCGGTCGAAGGTCGCCTCGCCGAGCTTCTGGCCTCGGAGGTCGCCATCATCCCGGAGGTCGGAGGTCACCTTTCCTTTGCCGGCGGGAAGCGCTTTCGTCCCCTGCTCACCTTGCTCGCAGCCGAAGCCGCCGGCTTCGCCGACGCGCGACGCGTGACGGCGGCCGCCGTCGGCGAGCTCTTGCACACCGCGACCTTGCTGCACGACGACGTGATCGACGGCGGCGAGTTCCGCCGTGGCCGACCGGCCGCGCGCATGGCCTACGGCAACGGCATGGCCGTGCTCACCGGCGATTTTTGCCTCGCACGCGCCCTGCAAGCGATGGCCCACGATGGCGACCTGCGGGCCGTCCGCGCGATGTCCGACATGGTCACGCGCATGGCCGAAGGCGAGGTCGCGCAGCTCGAGGTCGCCGGCGACTGGTCGATGACCCGCGAGCGCTATTTCGCGGTCATCGAGCGCAAGACGGCGGCCTTGATCGCCTGGTGCGCCAGCGTGGGCCGCCTGGTCGAGACCCGATGGGTCGACCCCCTCGAGGCCTATGGGCGCGCCTTGGGCTTCGCCTTTCAGATCGCCGACGACGTGCTCGACATGCGCAGCGACGCCGCCCGCACGGGCAAGAGCCGCGCTCAGGATCTGCGCGAGGGCAAGGCCACCTTGCCGGTGCTGATCGCCTGTGAGCGCGACCCCAGCTTGCGCGAGCGCCTGCACGCCTTCGTCGGCCGCGGCGCACCGGTCGACGAAGCCGGCGTGCTCGTCTTGGCGCGCCAGATCGATCAAAGCGGCGCCCTGCAGGCCGCGGATCAGGTCGCCCGCGACTACGCCCAGCAGGCGATCGCCGCCTTGGCCCCGCTGCCGGCCGGCCCCGCCCGCGATGCGCTCGCCTCGCTCGCCACCTACGTCGCGCGGAGGGACGCATGAGCGAGCCCCGCCCTTCGACGCACCTTCCCGCCTCCAGCGGGCGCGAGGGTGTCGAGACCGTCGACGAACACGGTGCACGCGTGCAGGCGATGTTCAGCGACATCGCCCCCGGCTACGACCGCGCCAACCGGGTCATGAGCATGGGCATCGACGTGCGCTGGCGACGTCGAGCCGTGCGCAGCTTGTTGCCCGCCGAGAGCCGAGGCGAAGACGCCCGCATCTTGGACCTGTGCGCGGGCACCTTGGACTCGAGCTTGGAGATCCACCGGGCCTTCCCCGAAGCCGAGGTCGTCGGTGGCGACTTCTCGGCCGGCATGCTCGAGGTCGGACGCCAGCGCCTCGACGCCGAGGCCCGCGCGGCCATCACCCCCAAGGAGATGGACGCCCACGAGCTGCCCGAGCCCGCGAGCAGCTTCGACGCCCTGTTTTGCGCCTTCGGTGTCCGCAACCTCTCGGACCTCGCGCGCGCCACGGCCGAGCAAGCCCGGGTGCTTCGACCCGGCGGACGCCTGGTCGTGCTCGACTTTTTTCGCCCCACGACCCTGGCCACCCGGGCCTTCCATGGCCTTTACAACTCGACCGTCTTGCCGGTCGTCGGCTGGGCCTTCACCGGCAACCTCGAGGCCTACCGCTACCTGCCGCGCTCGATGCAGGCCTTCGTGAGCGCCGAGCAGTACCGCAGCTTGCTCGAGTCCAAGGGCTTCGTCGACATCGAGGTGCAAGGCTTGACCTTTGGCGTCGCCGCCGTGGTCACGGCCGTGCGCGCGCCGACGGCCGGCGAGCTCGCGGCCGCCAAGGGAGCTGTCGCATGAAGCTGGTCATCGCCATCGCCGGCGCGAGCGGGGCCATCTACGCGCGCCGCAGCCTTCAGCTCGCGTCGCAACTCGCCGCAGGTGAGCGCGCCGGTGCGCCGCGCGAGGGCCTCGAAGTCCACTGGGTGGCCAGCCGTAATGCCCACCAGGTCTGGCGCGACGAGCTCGGCGAGGACATGCCCGAGCAGTGGCCGGCCACGCGACGCTGGGCCAACGACGACTTTGGGGCCCCCTTTGCCTCGGGCTCGAACGCCCCCGACGCGCTGCTCGTCGCCCCTTGCTCGATGAGCACGCTCAGCCGGGTGGCCCATGGCGGCGGCGGTGACCTCATCGCCCGGGCCTGTGACGTCGCCCTCAAAGAGCGGCGCCGCCTGATCTTGCTCGCCCGCGAGACACCGCTCTCGCTCGTTCACCTGCGCAACATGGTGGCCGCGACCGAGGCCGGCGCGACGGTCATGCCGGCCATCCCCAGCTTTTACGCGGGCGGGCCGGGCCGGCGCGCGGGCATCGACTCGCTCGAAGGCGCCGTCGACTCGGTGATCGCCCGAGCCTTCGACCACGTCGGCATTCGCCTCGACCTCTTGCCGCGTTGGGGAGATGCGTCATGACCCGCCCCTTCCCGATCGAAGACCTCGGCGAGCTCGGAGCCCTTCGCTTCGATCCGCCCGCCCTCGGCGCCCTGGCCAGCGCAGCGAGCGAAGCGCATTTCGGCGTGCAGACCGAGCTGCGAGTCGCCACCGAGCCTCCCTTCCCGGCCCTCGCGCCCTGGCCCGATCCCTCGATCTTGGTGCCCGGGCAGTGCATGGCCCTGCCCATCGACACCGACGAGGCCGGCGCTTCGGCCTGGCTCGGCTGGCTCGAGCGCGCGGCCGAAGAGGGCCCGTCGATGCGCATCGCGCCTTTCACCACCGAGGCCGCCGGCACCTTTCGCCTGTGGGCCATCGGCGCGGCGCGCCTGCGCTTGCGCCCCGACCAGCGCGTCGAAGCCCGCCACGACCTCATCGGGATCCGCCTCGCCCAGATCGCCTTGCGCTTCGGCGCCGACACACTCGCCGGCCCCGTCGAAGAAGACCGCCACCTCCCCTTGGCCGGCGTGACTCGCCCCAACGAGACCACCCGCGCCGGCCTCGAGGCGCTCGTCGAGCTCGCCGGGCGCCGACCCCAGTGGATCGAACTCACTCCGCCCCCTTTGCCCCACCTCGCCACCCGGATGCGCGCCTGATGCCCGCCAAAGACAAAGCCCGTTTCGACGCGATCGCGGACAAGGTCCGCAACGAAGTCCCCCTCGACGCCGAGGACGGCCTCTTTTTGTACACCTACCCCGACCTGCTCGCGGTGGGTGCCCTGGCCAACGAGCGCCGCGAAAAGCTGCACGGCGACGACACCTTCTTCAACATCAACTTCCACATCAACGCGACCAACGTCTGCGTCTCCGACTGCAAGTTCTGCTCTTTCGCCCGCCTCGAGCCCGACGCGCCGGCCGCCTACACGATGAGCGTGGACGAGGTCGCGGCCAAGCTGCGCGAGCGCGAGGGCCAAGCCGTCACCGAGATCCACATCGTCAACGGCAACCACCACACACTGCCCTTCGACTACTACAAG
>JAUIJR010000378.1 GCA_030431075.1 Polyangia bacterium
CCTCGGCCAGGATCTCGAGCGCCGCGTCCAGACCCCCGGGCAGACCGCCCTCGGTGATGGCCGTGCTGGTGCGCTCGGCCACGGCCAAGGCCGCCTCGCTCGACATGCCCTGCGCCGGCAAGCTGGGTAGCTCTTCGAGGCGCGCGAGCACGAAGCGGCTGGCCGTGTCGAGCCAGCGCGCGTAGGTTTCGAGGCCGGCTTCGAGCGGCGCGGGGGTGGGGGCCTTGGCCATGCCCACTACTTGCCCAGCTCGAGGCGCTGCATGTAGCGGTCGCGCAAGAGAGTCTGGCGCGAGACCATGGGGACGCGACGCCCGCGGATGAAGACCTGCTCGGCCCAGCTGTCGAGCTCGAAGGGGTCGTGATCCCAGACCACAAAGTTGGCGACCTTGCCCTTCTCGAGCGAGCCGTAGTCCTTGTCCATGCCGTAGGCCTGCGCGGCGTTCAAGGTGATGGCGGACAAGGCGGCCTCGGGGTCGAGGCCGTTGGCCACGGCCACGCCGGCTTGCTGCTTGATGTTGCGCAGGTTGTGGGGCTCGCCGAGCTCCGAGATCACCACCTCGACACCGGCGCGGTGCAGCAGCGCGGCGTTGTCCATGCGCGCGCCCAGGCGGTCCATGTCTCCGGGGAGGTTCTCGGTGGGCATCACGATCACCGGCACCTTGGCCTTGGCGATCGCCTCGGCCACGCGCCAGGCCTCGGTGCCACCGACGATCACTAGCCGAACTTTGAACTCCGCGGCCAGCTCGAGCGCCGCGAGGATCTCGCCGGCCCCGTGCAGGTCCAAGGTCAAGGGCGCCTTGCCGTCGAGCACGGGAAAGAGCGCCTCGAGGTCTTTGGGGGGCGCGGCGAGTGTCCGCGACTGGCCGCGGTCGTGGTTGCGACGGTTGGCGCGGTACCAGCGGGCGTCAGCCAAGCTGCGACGCAACAGGTCCAAGGTGGCCGCGTGCGAGCCGGCGTAGCTTTGGCCCATGCTGCCGTCGATGGCGACGCCGCGGGCGACGACCATGCCCTGGTGATCGCCGTGGACCAGGTCGATGAAGCTGACCGTGCCGCTGAGCACGCCGCCAGTGGGCGCGACGGCGGCCGAGGTCACGCCCTCGATGGCTTGCACGCGGATCAGGCTGGAGCTCGCGTTGATGGCCGAGGCCGGGTCGTAGCTGGCGCGGATCGGGCGGTCGAGGCCCAAGCTGCGATCGACGGTGCTCGACTCGGCGCCGATCTCCTCGAGGCCGATGCGGGCGTCGGAGGCGATGAAGCCCGGCGTGAGGATCTTGCCGGACAAGTCGATGGCCAGCGCGTCGCCGTAGCGGGCGGCGAGCTCGGGGCCGCCGACCTCCAAGATGCGATCACCCTCGACGACCAAGGTCGCCTTGGCGAGGACGCTGCCGTTGCCGACGTGAAGCTCGACGCCGGTGATCAGGTAGCGGGCGGGGAGCTCGGCGACCGGCGTCGGCGAGGCCTCGACGAGGGGGCTGCGCAAGCCGGCGAGCAGACCCACACAAAGCGCGAAGCAGGCGAGCCGTCTCATTGGGCGTCTCCTTTCGGGGCGGTCGCGGCCGAGCTGGAGCTGGGCGTCGCGGCCGGCAAGCTCTCACTCGGGGGGGCCACCGGTGCGCTCAAGTCACCGTCGCGGTGGCCCAAGTCGAAGTCCGTGCGCGGCTGTTGCTCCGCATCTTGGCGGTCGTAGACCAAGCGCCCGTCGATGTAGACCTGATCGGCCTTGGCGTAGACCGAGAACAAGTCGCGATCCCACACGACGACATCGGCCATCTTGCCGACCTCGAGGGTGCCGGTGAGGTCGTCGATGCCCAGGGCCCACGCCGCGTTGGCGGTGATCCAGCGTAGGGCCTCGTTCTCGCTGATCTCGAGCCCGGCGCGGCGCCCCGACGAGGCGGCCTTGGCGGCTTCTTGGTTCAAGCGCTGGATGCCCACGGCCGAGTCGCTGTGGATGATGGCGCGCGCGCCGGCGGCCGAGAGCATGGCCGCGTTCTCGCGGATGCCGTCGTAGGCCTCGGCCTTGAAGCCCCACCAGTCGGCCCACACGCTCGCGGCGGTGTTGGCCGCGGCGAGTCGGTCGGCGATCTTGTAGGCCTCGGCCGCGTGGTGAAAGGAGCGGATCGAAAAGCCGAACTCCTCGGCCAGGTCGAGCATCAAGAGCATCTCGTCCGCGCGGTAGCAGTGGTTGTGCACGAGCAGCTCGCCGTCGAGGACCTTGGCCAGGGTCTCCAAGGCGAAGTCGCGCGAGGGGCCGCCGCCTTTGGACTCCTCTTCGCCCTCGGTCTGCTGCGCGCGGGCCATCTTCTCGCGGTACTCGATGGCCTGCTGAAAGGCCTTGCGATAGCCGGCCACGTTGCCCATGCGGGTGACGGGCCCGCCCTTTTCGCCGTAGACCCGCTTGGGGTTCTCACCGCAGGCCATCTTGAGGCCCTCGGGGGCGCCGGGGAAGCGGGCGTCCTCGACCGAGCGCGCCTCGGGCTGGAGCTTGACGACGACCGAGCGCCCGCCGATCAAGTTGGCGGATCCCGGCAGCACCTGGATGGTGGTGATGCCACCGGCCCGCGCCCGATCGATCTGCGGGTCTTGGGGCCAGTAGCCGTCGGCCGCGCGGGCGTAGGCGGTCACGGGCCCGGACATCTCGTTGCCGTCGCTGTGGGCGCGAAAGCCCGGCGAGGCGTAGACGCCCATGTGCGAGTGGGTGTCGATGATGCCGGGCGTCAAGGTCTTGCCGCGCGCGTCGATGCGGGTGGCGTCGGCGGGGGCCTCGAGCTCCGCGCCGATGGCGAGGATCTTGCCGCGCGCGATCAACAGGTCGCCGCGCTCGTAAGTGACGCCGGCGGCGGTCAAGATGCGCGCGTCGTCGAAGAAGATCGCCGGCGCATCGTTCTCGGGTACGAGGCCGCGCACGAGCTGCGCTTGCGCGATCTCATCTTGGTCGACGAGGGTGTCGGGGGCGTCGTGATCGGGGGGAGGCTGGCTCGCGCCGCTGGGGCGACAGGCCGCCGAGGCGACGAGAGCGCCGAGGCCAAGCACCGCCGGCCAGATCACCACGCGCCGTCGGGGAGGGGGCACGCACCGCATGGGCGGGACGCTACGCCGCGGCGTCGGGGGTGGCAAGCATCGCCCTCGGCGTCAACGGCCATCGCTCGCAGGCCGCCCGCAATCGCTGGCCGCGCCCGCGCTCGCATGCCCGCCGATTGCTGGTAGCCTGCGCGCGATGTCCGAGCCGCTTCGAGGCGCGTGGGCGCGATGGCGATACGCCGCCAAGCCCGCAAGCTGGCCCAAGCTCTTGGTCCCCGCCGCCCTCGGCCAAGCCCTCGGCATTTCGGCGAGCGGCACCGTGGATCTGCGGGCGCTCGGGCTCGGCATGGCCTTTTGCGTGGCGCTGCTGCTCTTCGTCGTGTTTTGGAACGACTTTTTCGACCGCCGCGTCGATCGCATCAAGCGCGAGATGTTTCCACGCGGCTGCTCGCCCAAGACCATCCCCGACGCGATCTTGCCGGCTTCGGCCCTCTTCGTGGCCGGGGCGGTGTCGGGCGGGGCGGCCTTGGTGGTGGCGAGCTGGGCAGGGGCCGAGCTCGGACGCAGTCACGCGCTGGCCGGCGCGGCCGCCTGCCTGGCGATCTTCGTCGGCTACAGCGTGCCGCCGGTGCGCATCAACGCGCGCGGCGGTGGCGAGTGGCTCGAGACCTTCGGCGTCGGGCTGGCCCTGCCGCTCTACCAAGCCTACCTCCAAGCGGGGCGGGGCCCCGCGTCGCTCGAGGGCCTGTGGCTCTTGCCGGGCCTGCTCTTGCTCGCGCGGGCCAGCGCCATCGCCTCGGGCCTGAGCGACGAGCGTAGCGACCGGCGCGGCGGCAAGGTCACCTTCACCACGAAGTACGGCAACGCGGCCGCGCGCCGTGCCTGCGAGCGCTTGGTCTCGTGGGGAGCGCTCGCGTGGGCCGTCGGCACCCGCCTGGCCCTGCCGCAGCTTCCTGCGTGGGCCGGCTTTTTGGCCGTGCTCGTCGTGCTGACCAACTGGCGACGGATGCGAGCGGCCAGCGCGGCCGCCGACACCGACGCCTTCGCGGCGCAAGCTCGCTACAAGCAGTGCTTGCATCACGCGCTGTGGCGCGGCGGCGCGATCTTGGGGGTGGGCTTGGTGTCGGGCCTGCTGTGGGGTGCACGCGGGTGAGCGGCGCTCTCGGCCCGCTCGACACGGCCCTCGTCGCGCAGCTGCGTGAGGCCGACGCGCGCATCGACGCGCACTGTCCGGCGCGCCATGGTCTTTCGCCCACGCGAGGGCGCGCCCGCACTTTGGTCGAACTCACGGAGCTGCTCTCGGTCGAGGACGACGCGGCCTTGGTCGCGGCCTTCGCCGAGGGCATGCGCGCCTTGGCCCTCGCCCAGCTCGAGAGCTTCCCCGAGAATCTCTTTTGGGATCTCGACTTCATCGCGGCCGAGGTTCTGCGCCAGGGCCGACGCGAAGGCGCGGTGCATGCGGCCGAGCTGCTCGCGCGCATGGCCGAGCTGCAGCGTTTGTACGGACGCGACACGGTCATCGCCTTTCGCTATGTGCACGACTTCTCCTACGGCTACGACTGGGCGAAGTGGGTCGCGCGCGAGCCCGATCAAGACGGCAGCGTGGGGCCCTTCGACCTCGAGTTCTTGGTCTACATGCAGCGCCGCGCGCACGAGCTCGTCGAGCTGATCGCGGCCGACGACGCCAAGTACCCGCAGCTGCGCGACGCGGCCGCACGAAACCCTTTCCCCTTCTCGCGCGAACCCGACGACGAGCTGCGCTTGATGCAAAGCTTGGCGCGGCGCGGCGAGATTCCGGTCGAGGTCTGGCGCGCCGACGCGAAGCCGGATTGGCGCCGCGACTGGGCCGGGCTGCGTGTGGCCGAAGCGGAGCGCCTCGGCTTGGCCATCGAGCCCGCCAATTGAGAACGCCGCCGGGCAGCGAAGCGCGGCCGAAGCGGAGCGCCTCGGCTTGGCCATCGAGCCCGCCAATTGAGAACGCCGCCGGGCAGCGAAGCGCGGCGGCGTGGCGAGCGGGCGTGGGCCCGCGCTCAGAGGGTCTTGACGAAGGCGGTGACGTTGTCGATCTCGTCACCCGAGAGCTTGGACTTGTAGGCCTTCATCTTGGTGTCGGCCACGCCATTTTCGATCACGCTTTTGACCTTGGCTTTGGAGAGCTTGGTCTTTTTGAGCGAAGGGATCTCGACCTTCTCGCCGATCTTGGTCTTGCCGTCGCCGTTGGCGTTGTGGCAGCTCTTGCACTTTTTCATGAAGACCTCTTTGCCGGCGCCGAGGTCGGCACTGCTGCCGGCGGGCTTGGGCTTGTCGGTCGCGGCCTTGGTGGGCGTGGGCGCGTCGGCCTCTTCGCCGCCCGCTTCGCCCTCGGCGC
>JAUIJR010000379.1 GCA_030431075.1 Polyangia bacterium
GCTCTTCGATGGCCGAGAGCAGCAAAAGGGGCGGCAAGATCAGCTTGTTCCAGATGCCCTTGGCGACGCGCCGGTACAAGAAGTCGAAGTCGAGGTTCGTCGAGGGCAACTCGGGTGGGTACAAGTTGTTGCGCTGCAAAAATACGAAGGCCCCGGCCGAGAAGAAGAGCACCTGTAGCTGCAACAAGATGTGCGTCGCGGTGTAGGGCTCGTAGTTCATCTCGTGCGGCAGCAGGCCGTACAAGAAAGCCGGGACGCTCCCCAAGAAGATGCACAGCGCGGCCGAAAGGCCCATCGCCACCAGCATGTTGAGCGGCGCCTCTTTGGGGCGAAGGCCCGAGTCATGGGCGAAAAAGGCGAAGTAGGGGATCTTGATGCCGGCGTGGTGAAAGACGCCCGCGGCCGCAAACAACAAGATCAGCCAGATGAAGAGGTAGCCGTTGTTGGCCGCGCTGGCCATGATCAGCGACTTGGATATGAAGCCGCTGAACAGGGGGAAGGCGGAGATCGAGGCCGCGCCGACCATGCAAAAGCCGGCCGTCCAGGGCATCGTCTTGTACAGGCCGCCGAGCTCGGATCCATTGATGCGGCCAGTCCGGTGCAAGACCGCGCCCATCGACATGAAGAGCAGGCCCTTGAAGATGACGTCGTTGAAGGCGTGCGCGACCGCGCCGTTGATCCCCAGCGCGTCCCCGAGGCCGACGCCGACGACCATGAAGCCGATCTGGTTGATCATCGAGTAGCCGAGCACGCGGCGCAGGTCGTTCTCGATGACGGCGTAGAAGATGGGGAACATCGCCATCACGCCGCCGACCCAGATGAGCTCTTCGGTACCGGCGTAGCCGCGCGCGAGCGCATAGATCGCCGTCTTGGTCGTAAAGGAGCTCAAAAAGACGGTGCCGGTGGGCGTGGCGGCGGGGTAGGCGTCGACCAGCCAGGTGTGGGCGGGGAAGAAGCAGGCCTTGATGCCGATGCCGAGCAGCATGACCAGGGGGCCCCAGCCCTCGTGGATGTCCATCTGCTCGAAGCGCAGGTGGCCCTGCTCGCGGAAAAAGAGCGCCATGCCGGCCAGCAGCAGCAGGCCGGACAAGATGTGCATCAGCAGGTAGCGCTGGCCGGCCTTGTAGCTGGCCTCCGTCTTGCGCGCCCAGATCTGGAAGACCGAGGTGACGGCCAGCAGCTCCCAAAAGATGAAGAGGGTGACCAGATCACCGGCAAAGGCCGCGCCCACGGCACTGCCCGCGTACATCAAGGCGGTGGTGTGCTGCGTCGCGTCTTTGACGTGCAGCGAATAGATGCCGCCCAAGAAGGCCGCGAGGTGGAAGAGGTAGCCGAACACCAAGCTGAGCTTGTCGATGCGGACGACCTCGAGGAGCTGACCGCCGAACTCGGCCGTGCCGATGAAGCCGGTCTCGTAGCGCAGCAAGTTGAGCAGGCCGAAGATCGGCAGCAGCACCATCGCGGCGCCGCGCTGCACACCCGGGCGCAAGAAGGGGATCAGCAGCGCGCCGAGGAGGAGCGGAAATGCGGGGTGCAGCACGAAGGCCGCGTCACCTTGCATCATAGTAGTCCTCCCTTCGCATCAGGACCTTGCGCAGCTGGGTGGCCGCGAGGACCAAGAGCACGCAGGCGGCAAAACCGTAAAAGGCGTAGAAAAAGCCCCAGCGTTCGAAGCGTCCCTCGGCAAAGCTGGCCTGTTCGGGGAAGGCCGCGTGGTGGTGGAAGGGGACGTGGAAGAACTTGACGAAGACGTCGGCGACGAGCAGCAGGCCGCAGCCGATGAAGAACCAGCGCAGGACCTTGTCGACGTTCTTGGGGTGGTCGAAGTAGTACTTGCGCTCGCCAGGCGGCTTGGAGTGCGGGAACTCGGTGGCCTTGGGGACGCCGGGCGCGTCGGCCTCGGCCGGGGGCTCGGCGTCGGCGTCTGTCGCGGCGTCGGCGTCGGCCGGCGCATCGAGCTCGCCGGCCACCGGCTCGAGCTCCTCGGCCTTCGCCTCGAGGGTGTCGACCTCGCTGGGGGCCGCCTCGACCTCGCCTTTGTCCTTGTCTTCGGTCATCTCAGTTGAAGCGGATCGCCTGGGCCAGCTCCAGGAAGGGGTCGGGGTTGACGAAGAGATAGATGCACGCGAGCGCGGTCAGGCAAAGGGGCACCACGCACAAGGCGGGGGCTTCTTGCAGGCCGAAGCGCTCGAGCCAAAAGGACCCGTGGTGGTCGTCGTGATGGGCGTCGTGCTCGTCATGCTCGTCATGCTCGTCATGCTCGTCATGCGCCGGCGGCGGCTCGGAGAAGAAAGCCCGGATCGAGATCGGCAGCAGATAGGCGATGTTCATCAGCGAGCTGATGATCAAGACCGCGAAAACGAACTTGTGCTGGGCATCGAGCGAGCCCAAAAGCAGGTACCACTTGGACCAGGCGCCACCCATCGGCGGCAAGCCGATGATGCTCAGCGTTCCGAGCAAGAAGGCCAGCATGGTCAGTGGCATCTTGCGACCCAGACCGCGCATGTCGCTGATCTCGGTCTTGTGGTGGGCGACGTAGATGGCCCCAGCGCAAAAGAACAAGGTGATCTTGCCGAAGGCGTGCATCGCCATGTGCAAGGCCCCGCCTTGGATGCCCATCGGCGTGAGCAGGGCTGCGCCCAAGATGATGTAGCTCAGCTGGCTGACCGTGGAGTAGGCCAAGCGCCGCTTGAGGTTGTCTTGGTACATGGCGATCCCCGACGCGGCGAGGATGGTGAAGCAGGCCATGTAGACGACCCAGTCGCCGCCGATGATGGCCGCGGCCACCTCGCGCAGACTGTCGATGCCGAAGAGGTAGACGGTGACCTTGAGCACCGAAAAGACGCCGGCTTTGACCACGGCCACCGCGTGCAGCAAGGCGCTGACGGGGGTGGGGGCGACCATGGCCGCCGGCAGCCAGCGGTGCATGGGCATCAAGGCGGCCTTGCCGATGCCGTAGATGTACAGCGCGAACAAGGTGCCGACGACGGCCGGGCTGATCTCTTCGCTGGCCAAGAACTCGCGGAAGACCCCGCCTTGGGTGAAGTCCAAGTTCCCGGTCAGCAGCCAGGTCGAGATGATCCCGACCATCAAAAAGCCCACGGAGGTGCTCACCAGCACGCCGAGGTAGGTACGGGCTGAGCGTCGCGCGTGGGCGGTGCCGGCGTGCGAGACCAGGGGGAAGGTCGAGAGGGTCAGCGCCTCGTAGAAGATGAACAAGGTGAAGGCGTTGGCCGAAAAGGCGATGCCCATCACCGAGCTCAAGGCGAGCGCGAAGCACACGTAAAAGCGCGTCTGGTTGCGCTCGTGATGGGCCCGCATGTAGCCCATCGAGTAAAAGCTGTTGAGGATCCACAAGCTCGCGGCGATCAGGGCGTAGATCAGCCCCAGCGGCTCGATGTGGAAGGCCAGCGGCAAGCCGGGCACGACCTCTTTGAAGATGATGGTGTCGCCCCCCGAAGGCGTGCCGTAAAGCAGCGCGTCGGGGATCATCGCGACCACCGTGTGCAAGAGGAGCAAGGCGGTGACGACGGTGGCGGCCTCGCGGATGTTGGGCCAGCGACCCAACAAGCCGATGACGAAGGCGCCCACCAAGGGGATGCCGATGGCGACCATGGGGCCGACCTCGGCGAAGTCGCCGAAGATCGACTCGAGCGGGCCCACCAGCTCGGCGCTGGCCAAGAGCAGCTCGAGCATCAGCCGGCCCCTCCCAGCAAGATGGCGGCCGCTTTCTCGGCCGTCGAGACGGTGAACTCGCCGTCGAGGCCGAACCAGATCACGGCCGCCGCCATGATCCAAGTGGGGATGAGCATGCTCAGCGGCGCCTCACGGGCGACCGAGAGCGACTGCAGCTCGGGGTCGGGGTCCGTGAACCACGCCGCCTCGATGACGCGCCAGATATAGATCAGCGCGAGCAGGCCGCCGAGGACGACGACGATGACCGCCCACCACATGCCCTCTTGCCAGGCGGCTTGCAGCAGGTACCACTTGGAGATGAATCCCGAGGTCAGCGGGAAGCCGATGAGGCCCATGCCGCCGACGGTGAAGGCGCCCATCGTCCAGGGCATGCGCTTGCCGAGGCCGCGCATGTGGCGAAGGTTGGTGCCGCCGAGGCGCAGGGCCACGCAGCCCAGGGCCATGAACATGCCGCCTTTGATGATGGCGTGGTTGAAGACGTGGATGACCGAGGCGGTCACGCCCTCGCGGGTGCCGAGCGAAAAGCCCAGCACGATGTAGCCGAGCTGGCCGACGCTCGAGTAGGCGAGCACGCGCTTGACGTTGACGACCGTGATCGCGCGCAGCGAGGAGATGATGATGCCGGCCCCGGCGCACAGGCCGATCAGCATCAACGAGGCCTCGGAGGCGTAGACCCCACCGAAGATCGTGAAGATGAAGCGGAAGGCCATGTACACGCCGACCTTGGTCGCCGTCGCCGCGACGAAGGCGGACACCGGCGAGGGCGCGTAGGTGTAGGCGTCCGGCAGCCACATGTGCAGCGGGAAGAGGGCCATCTTCATCGACAGGCCCACGACCAAAAAGGCGAAGGCGACGAAGAGGGTGCGGTTGTCCGCGAGCTCGCCGGCCTCGGCCATGCGCACGAGCTGGTCGTGCATGTCGGCCATGTTCAGTGTGCCGGTCAGCATCAGCAGGTAGCCGATGCCCAGCAAGATGAAGGTGGCGCCGATGCTGCCCAAGATCAGGTACTTCAAGCTGGCCGTCAGGGCGCGTCGATCGCGGGACTTGCCCATGGCGATCAGCGTGTAGACGGTCAGCGAGCTGATCTCGAGCAGCACGTAGATGTTGAAGGTGTCGCCGGTGATGGTGATGCCCAACAAGCCCACCAGGGCGAGCAACCACACCGCCCAAAAGAAGCGATGGCGGTCGTCGGGAATCTCGTCGGCGACGCTGTGTCGCGCGTAGATCGTCGTCAAGAAGGCGACCAGCGCGACGATCAAGATGACGTAGCTGTTGAGGTGGTCGACCCGGTAGCCGATGCCGTACTCGGCCGGCCAGGCGCCCAAGTTGTAGTCGATGATGCCGTTGGGGGCGGCGTGCACGGCCGCGACCAGCTGCAAGGCCATGCCGAAGACGGCGGCGGTGATGACGCTGGCCCACACCCAGGGCGCGTCACGTCCCGGGAGCATCGAAGCGATCAGCCCGCCGAAGAGCGGCAAGATGACGACCAAGACGGGCAGGTTCTCGGCGATCATGCGTCCGTCTCCTCGTCCACGCCGTCCGAGAGGCTCATGGCCATCATCGAGCTCGCCGCCGACCACACGCCGCTGGGCATCTCGTTGACCCGGCTGCGCAGGCCGTCGCCGCGCAGGTCGGCCTCGAGGATCTCGTCCTCTTC
>JAUIJR010000380.1 GCA_030431075.1 Polyangia bacterium
CGATTCGCGCACGATCTACCCATCGACCCGGTCGCGGCCGGAACCCGCCCCACGGGCCGCTCGTGGGCCGCGCAGCTCTCTGACCACATCGTCGCTCCCGACGACGGGCAAGGCCACGAGGGGCTGGCGCGATTCAGCGCCCGACATTTTCTCAGCCCGGGATCTCTTCCCGAGCCGATCTTCATCGAGCCGGGGACCGGAGGCCGCGCGGCATTGCGGCGCTGGCTCGGCGACGAAAGCCTCGGCCTCGATTCAGTCGAGCTCGAGGGCGCGAAGCTCAGCCCCTGGCCTTCGGATCGAGGATACCTCCTCAACGCCTCCGGGCGCCCGCTCTTCGCCTACACCTTGGACGAGGCCGGATGGCTTCGGGCCCATATCGACGAGGCCGTGATGGCCGATGCCGCGGCTCATCTCTTGCCGCGCATGGTCGACGCGACGGCCTCCGCCATCGACTGGCTCGGCGCCGGCTTCCCGCCACCCGTGATGCAAGGCGACGGACTGGTCTGGATCGTCGAGGTCGCCGATGAACAACGCGAGGCACAGCTCCACCTCTTCGCAGAGGATGCGTCGGGGCAGCGACACCCCCTCGCGCGCCAGCCCCTGCGCGCCGGACAGGCGAATCGGCTCGTCGGGACGCCGGAGCCGGGCGAGGGCCGAAGCCTGATCTTCGTGCTCGAGTGGCGTGACCCCGAAGGTCGCATGCGTGCGGCCGAACATCGCGCCAACCCCACCTAGCGCCCCAAATTCGCGGTCGACCTTCACTTTCGGGCAGGTAGCTGCCCGCGTGGCCTGCCCCAATTCGAAAGGGGGCGGACCTCGAAAGGCCGCCCCCCGTCCTGGCTTTGTAGCCCGTCTACTTCGAGAAGTAGCGAGTGGCTCGTGCCTTGCCGGTGTAGTCGATCTTGCCGGCCTCGATCAGTCGGTTCAGCGCGCGGCGAGCCTGCTCGGGCGTCCCTCCGGCCATCTTGCGGATGTCTTGGGCCGAGACCTTCGTGCCCTTGCCCTCTTTGACGATCGAGAGGACGTGTTGATCGTAGGCGTCGCGACCCGTGGCCGAGCGAGTGTCGACCGCCTTGGCGTGCACGGCCTGGCTCTTGCGTCCGCTTCGAGTCGCCCCGGCTCGGGCCGTACGTCGCGCCCCGCTCGGAGCCCCGTCCAAGAGCTCGGCGACGCTGATGGTGCCGACCTCTGGGTACTCTTTTCGCAGCGCGATGATGCGGTCGATGGTGAGGGAGCGGTCGTCTCGGATCGAGGCAATCAGGGCCTCACGGACGGCACGCTCGACCTGGTTTTGAAGTCTGGGAGAGGCAGCCATGTGCAAATCATACCACCCTCCGTCGGGGTGAAGTTCGGGGGAGCCCATATTCAGGCAGCGCTTAAACCGCAAAAAAAGCGGTCCCTAGCTCACACGGAAGCGAAGCCAGCCCGGCCGTGGTGCGCAGTTCGCCGCCTTGTTCGCGCACATGGCGGACCTGCGCGACCAGCTCGGTGTGCGGCCAAATGCGCAGCCTTTGATATCCAACTGCGCTGAGTGTAAGGGGCCCGTGCACCGGTGTCGGCAAGGCCGTGCTTGTTGTAGGCTCCGCGCGTGAGCGCCGCGACGCCAACCCCCGCCCGAGACGAAGAGCGCTTGGAACTCTCGCTAGACCCCGCGAGCGCCTTCGAGACCCTCCTCGGCGCGCTTGGCGAGGGGGCCATCGTGCGCGAGGAGGACGACGGCATTCCGCGCTTTGCCGGCGTGCGAACGGTCGTCATCCGCGGACGCCGCAACGACAGCCTGAGCTTCATGCGCGGCGGCTGGGGCGAGATCAAAAAGCGCACCGAGACGCCGATGGCCACCGTGCACTTCGAGCCGCAGGGCAGCGGCTGTGTGGCCCAGATCGCAGTTGAAAAGCGCCCTGCCCCCGGCGCCGCGGCCAAGCTGGTGTCCTGGATCGTCGACCTCGTCTCGGTCGCGCTGACGATCGGTATCCTCGCGTACGCGGTCAACAACTTCAGGGGGCTGAGCGTCGACTGGACCCGCCTGGCCTTGATCGCCTTTGGTGGTGCCCTGCTCTACACGATCGCGCGCCAATTCATGGGCTCCGATCCCGACGACATGGAGGGGCCCGCGTGGCTCCGCATGCAGATCTTGGCGGCCCTACGCCCCACGCCCCCACAGTCGGAGCAGGAGTCGGAGCCAGAGCCGGTGCAGGAGCCGGCAGCCGAGCCTGCGGACGAGGCCGAAGCCGAGCGCGCCGCGCCCTGACTCAGCCGAGCTGCTTGCGCAGATCCAAGAGCCCCAGCTGCTGCGGCGAGACGGCGAGACCCAAGGCGATGAGCTCGCGGGCCCGACCGGGCACCTCGTCTTCGATCGCCTCGCGTGCGCCGGCCTCTTGTGCGCGTACGAAGCCCGGGCTCAGCTCGAGCACACGCGCAGCGTAGCGGCGACGCGACTCCCCTTCGCTGGCCAGGGCGGCCCAGGCCGCAAAGTAGGCCTGTAGATCGGGGTCTTCGCTGCCCTCCAAGGCTGCGTCGAAGGCTTTGGCGGCCAGGGCCTTAGCGCCGAGCTCGAGCTGCGCGCGACCCAGCTCGAAGTGGGCCCAGGCGAAGTTGGGCGCCCGGCGCAGACAAAGCTCCAGCTCACGACGGGCCGCCTTGGTCTCGCCGCCGCGGCGCAGCAGCTGGGCCAGGCGAAAGCGAGCCAGCGGCGCGTCCTCGTCGGCGTCGAGGCGGCGCCGCAACAAGCGACGCTCGACGCCCACCGTCAGCTCGCCGGTCTCTTCGTCGAAGAGCTCTTCGTGGTACTCGCCGCCGTCGTCCAGCAGCACGCTGAACTCGGCGAGCAAGCCCAAGATCAAGGCGGGTACGGTCGAGGCGTAGGGACCCCGCTGCCCGGCCTCGTCGACCAGGACGACGTCCGCCCCCTCCTCCCAGGGATCGGCCGGCAAGACCAAGTCGTCGCGCCCGTAGACCCCAATGGCGCGGTCGCCCGGCCGCCCACGCTCCTCTTCGAAGAGCTTCTCGGTCTCGGCCTCGATCTCCGCCAGGGGGTGGATGCAAGCCTCCCCATGCCCGAGGTCCATGCCGTCCCAGCGCGCCCAGAGCATCGCGGCCGCCTCGGGCAGCCCGGCCGCCTCGAGGGCCGCCACCCCGGCTCCCGCGAAGCCCACGTGCAAGCCTGGGGGCGCCACGTGCAAGCGCTCCTCGATGCGGTCGATCTGCCGCTCCAAGGCCCGGCGTTCGCCCGGCGTCAAAGGCTGGTCGAGTTCCTCGGACACGCAGGTCTCAGGGTTTGAAGATCGAGACCGGCACGGCGATGCCGGCGTCGCTCAGGTCCCGCGCAAAGAGGGGCACGGTGCCACTGGGGCGAAAATCGGTGCCGCCTTCGGCCTTCTTTTGGGCGCTGAAGATCGGCATGTGCACGACCTGGTCGCCCTCTTTGACGCGAGGCTCGACCATCTCGATGACCTGCATCGGCTCTTGGTTCACGCCGACGCCCAAACGGATCAGCAAGTCGACCGAGCGCGCGAGCGCGACCGTCAGCGCCGTGATGGCGCCGCTGGCCACCGTCGACAGGGCCGAAAGTCGGCTCAAGGCGTGCGCCGAGTCGATGCCCCACAACGAGACCATGGCCCCGCCGGTCGCCCCGCTGATGGCGTCGATGACCGCCGCCGCATCCTCGTGGCGACAGCGCTGCGAGACGAGCAGGTCGAGCCCTCCGCGCAACAGCAAGCCGAGCGCATCACTCAAGCCGAGCGTGTCGCCCCGGTCCTCGATGCGGCGCACCTGAATCCAGCCGCGGCGGTTGGCACCCAAGCGACCGGTATCCGAGATGCAAGCGACGCGCATGCCGTCGGGCACCTCTCCGACCAACGCACCCATGAAGCGGTCGAGGTTCACGCCTCCGCTCGCGCACACCAAGATGCGTCGCTTGCCCTTGATGGCCGCGCTGAGGACGTCGCGCATGTTGTTGGACAAGACACCCTCTTGGACCAAAGCCGCGAGGTTGTTGGCGTCGGTTCGCGCGCGCCGCAAGCTCAACACGGGCGTGGCCACGGCGTTGGGCGGCAACAAGCCGTACATGAAAAAGCCGTCGGCGACCTTGCCCTCGATGACCTGCGCGCCCTCGATGAGCAGCCCCCACGCCCGCGCCAAACGCAGCGTGGCCAGGCTCAGGGCCTTGTCGCCCGAGAAGCGGCGATCGGTGAGTTCGCTTTGGCCGCCGTCGCTGCTCTCGCGCACGACGCGGATGGGCCCGCCACCCACGATGTGGATCTCGGCGACGGACTCGTCTTTCATCAGCTCGTCGAGCGGACCGAGGCCCACCAGCTCGCGGGTGATCCGGGCCTTGAGCGACTCGAGGTCGACGCCCTCTTCGATCTGCCCGGTGGCCTTCATCTCGTTGAGGAGCGCGTCGATCAAGCGCGCGACCTCGACCTGGTCGTCGTCGCTGATGCTGGCGGCCTGTAGCGGATCCAAGCGCCGGATGTTGACCATCACGGTCTCGAGCACGCGGTTGACGATCTTGTCGAGGTAGGCGCTCTCGAGGCCGGGCGCAGCCACGCGCCGCGCCGAGGTCATGACGTGCGCGGACTCGAAGTCGTCGACGCCCGGCAGCGGCACGCCCGGGTCTCGCCCCGGGGGCGGAACCGCGACGGGGGTCTTGGCGTTGTCCCCCGGCAACTTGAGCTCGACGCGCTCGCGCGGCGCGATCGCGGGGTCGTCGCCTTCGAGCATCAAGATGAAGTCGCCCAAGTAGATGCGATCGGAGCGACGCACCACTCGCGGCGTGGTGAGCCGGCGGCCGTTGACGTAGGTGCCGTTGGTCGAGTCGAGGTCCAGGGCCTCGATGCCGCCCTCTTTGCGGCGCAGTCGCAGGTGGTTCGTCGAGACGTTCGCCCGGTCCAAGATCAGCGAGTTGTCCTCGCCGCGTCCGACCATGAACGCATCGCCGGTGAACTCCACCCGCCGCGTCTTGCCGCCCTTTTCGTGTACGACGACCGTGAGCACACCCTTTGGTACCCCCTGGCCGACCGGCCTACAAGGGGCCAGGCGCCCGGCCGAGGCGCCCCTGAGCGCTCACGGCCGGCCCCGCAATCCCCGCGTCCGCCCTAAAGCCCGTCCAGCGCGTCCAGCTCGTCTTCGAGGTCGTCGAGCTGGGCCTGACTGGGACTCGGGCTCGGGCCGGTGGCCGGCACGGGGCTGGCGGACTTCGGCTGGGGCACCGTGGCCATGGCGCGGGCTCGCTGGATGCGGCGGCCCATGACGAAGATGCCGACGATGGCGAGGACCGCGAGCAGGGTCACCGTCACGAAGACGGCGTTGGACTGCGCGTAGCCCATCTTCTCGCGGCCGAAGCGGGCCACCAGG
>JAUIJR010000381.1 GCA_030431075.1 Polyangia bacterium
GCTTGGCCGGGAGGGCCTCGACGGTGACGCCATCGGGCGCGGCCAGGCATACGACGGCTTCTCGGCCGCCAAACTCCAGGGCCATCGACTGGACGAGCGCGAAGTGCAGCGCGTCCGAAGTCTCCCATTCGAAGCTGATGTGGACGCCGCGTCCGAGGTGCAAGCGGAAGTCTCCGCCGCGCAGCGAGCAGACCAGCGCGCCATCGAAGGACTCGGTGGGCGTACCCACGCCGTCGACCGTGCGTTGCAGGTGCGACATGACGGGGCGACCCGAGGGCAAGAGCTCACTGAGCAGCTGCGTCTTCATGGTGCTCGAGGGGACGAAGGCGTAGGGGCCGGCGACACCCTGGGCGCGCAGCAGCTCGACCGCCCGCGCACTCACGGCGGGGATGTCGGTGACGCTGGGCACGGGCAAGGTGCGGTGCTCGTTGTGGCTGCGAAGGCCGGGGGCGCCGATGCCCTCGACGCCGCCGTAGATGATGCGGTCTTCGATGCGTGCGAACTCGCGGGCGGCCTCGGCCACGGGACCGAGATCGGGAACCGGACTGTTGCGCTCGAGCTCGCGGATCACTTCGCGGTCGAGGGCGAAGGGCACGCGGATCTCGAGGAGGGGTCGGGCCTCGCGGACGCTGACCCGGCCGTTTTCACAAGCGTCGAGCTCGAGGGGGCGGGCCGAGCCCAGAGGCAGGGCCGAGCGCGACCAGTCTTCGCTGTGGACGATGTCGCACAAGCGTCGGGCGCTCAGGCAAGCGTTGAGGACGTCGGTGGCCTCGCCGTCGATGGCGCGCCAGGCCGAGTTCGAGAGGGGACTGCGGCTGCGATCCAACTCAGGCATGACGACCTCCGGTGGAGGCAGCGGACTGCATGGCGGTGGCCTGCACGGTGGCGGCCAGGGGCTCGATGCGAAGCTCGATGCCGCGGGCGTCCGAAGTGGAGCTCTCGCCGCCAGTGGCGCGTCGCTCGGCCTGCATCAGCGAGCCGTCACGGTAAAGGTAGGTGTCGATCTCTTCGGCGAAGGAGGATTCGTTGCGGCGGAGCCACTCGATCAACATCGCGGCGTGCTCGGCCTCCTCGCGGGCGTTGTGGTGAAGGACCTCGCGGAGTTCGGGGTCGGCGCAGCGAGATGCGCGCTCGCGATAGCCGACCATGGCGTCGATCTCTTCGCGCAGCGCTTCTGCGGCGAATCGCAGGTCGCTGAGGGCCGAGGGGACGTGGTCGATGACTTCGGTCGGTCTTGGTGTTGCGGGGGTCATGCGTTTCCTTTCGGAGGGGTGAGGGGTGAAAATCGGGGATGAGGAAGTCGGCGCGCCCTCGAGAAAGGGGCGTGAAGCGGAGGCCTCGCGTCGCGTGCGGCATCGACCCGTCGAAGGGGATGACCCGTCGAAGGGGATGCGGTCGGAGGCGACTAGGTGGGCATCACGTCCGGGGAGATGTGCGAAGGGCGTGCCAACCCGCGGCGAGGCGCCCAGCTGGCCGCCAGCGCCCAACTACGCCCGGATCTCGAGCCCCATGCGCCGAGATCCGGTCACGTGCCGGCCTCGCGGCGCGCGCCGCGGCGCACTCGCGATGTCTCGCGCTGAGACAGGTGTCCGCGCGAGATTCACTCGCCGTCGGCTTCGAGGCGCTCGAGGCGGCGATACAAGGTGCTGCGGCCCAGACCCAGGATCTCGGCCGCCCGCGACTTGTTGCCCTCGACGCGCTCGAGCACGTGGCGGATGTAGCGGTCTTCGAGCTGCGCGAGGGTCGGAAGATCCTCGGCGTGCGGCTCGAAGACGGCGATCTTGGTCGGCGTGAAGGCCGAGATGCGCTCGGGGAGATCTTCGGGTGTGATCTTGTCGAAGCGCGTCAACGCGACGGCGCGTTCCATGGCGTTGCGAAGCTCGCGGACGTTGCCCGGCCAGTCGTAGCTGAGCAGCTTGTGGGCCGCGGCTTCGCTGATGCCGATGACGGCCTTGTTCAAGCGCGCCGCGATGTCTTCGACGAAGTGCTGCGCGAGCAAGAGCGCATCGGCCCCGCGTGCGCGCAGGGGCGGCAGCTTCACCCGGACCACGTTGATGCGATAGTAGAGGTCTTCGCGGAAACGTCCGGCCTCGACCTCTTCTTCGAGGTCTCGGTTGGTCGCAGTGACCACCCGGGTGTCGAAGCGAACCTCTTGGCTGGCGCCGACGGGACGCACCGACTGTTCTTGCAAGGCCCGCAGGAGCTTGACTTGCATCTCCATCGGCATCTCACCGATCTCGTCCAAGAAGAGGGTGCCGTTGTGGGCCTCGACGAAAAGGCCATCTCGGTCGCGCCGGGCATCGGTGAAGGCGCCCTTTTTGTGGCCAAAGAGCTCGCTTTCGAGGAGGGCCGCGGGCAGGGCCGCACAGTTCACGGCGACGAACTTGGCGTCGCGGCGCGAGGAACTCTCGTGCAAGGAGCGAGCGACGAGCTCCTTGCCCGTACCGCTTTGGCCGGTGACCAGGACGCTGGTGTCCGTGTCGGCGATGCGCTCGAGCAGATCCGTGACCGCCTTGATGCGGCTGCTCTCGCCCAAGATGAGTTTGGAGCGCGTGCCAGAGCCACCGGACTGCAGGCGCTCGAGCTCACGGGTCAAGTCGAGGTGCCGCAGCGCGCGCTCGATCACCAGCTCGAGGGCGTCGAGGTCGACCGGCTTTTTGACGAAGTCGTAGGCGCCGGCTCGAATCGCCCCGATCGCCGCCTCCATGCTTCCGAAACCGGTCATCACGATGACGGGCATGCCGGGGACGATCTGTAGCGCGTCGCGGCAAACGTCGAGGCCGTCGTCCTTGCCGAGGCGCAAGTCGGTGAGCAGCAGCTCGGGCGGGTCCTCGCGCATGGCCGCGAGTGCGCTCGCCTTGTCGTGGGCGGAACGGACGGCGTAGCCCGAGGCCCCGAAGGCATCGACCAGCATCTCGCGCATTTGGGGGTCGTCGTCGACGATGAGGAGGCTACGTGACATCTCGGACCTGGCTGTCTTCTGCACTGCGGCGCATGGCGGGGATGAAGAAGTTGAAGCGGCTGCCTTTGCCCGGGGTGGAGCTCAGCTCCAACCAGCCGCCGTGTTCTTGGATGATGCCATCACAAACCGAAAGACCCAGCCCCGTCCCCTTGCCCTCTTTTTTCGTGGTGAAGAAGGGCTCGAGGACGTGGGAAAGGGTCTCGGGGTCCATGCCCACGCCGGTGTCGGCCACCCAAAACTCGAGGTAGCGGCCCGGGGAGTGGCGCGGGTTCGGGGGCTCCGTGATCGTCTGATCGCGCACGCCCACGGTGAGGCGGCCGCCTTTGGGCATGGCGTGGATGGCGTTGGTCATCAAGTTGGTGAGCACCTGGAGAACTTTTTGTGCGTCGAGCTCGGCCGTCGCGCTGGCTTCGTCGGCGACGACGATGCGCACACGCGCGTCTTCGGCCATGAGTTCCATGAAGGTCGCCGCTTGCTCGAGCAGCTGGCCGGGCCGCGTGGGGGCGTAGCTGCGAGGTGAGCGGCGCGCGAAGCTGAGCAGCTCGGAGATGAGCCCCGACATGCGCTCGGTCTCGGACACGATGACCTGGGCGCTCTTGAGTACGCTCGGGTTGTCGCGGTTGGCTCGCGCGATCAACTGCGCGCGGCCTTTGACCACGTTCAAGGGGGTGCCCAGCTCGTGTGCGAGTCCGGAGGCCAGCTTGCCCACGGTGCTGAGGCGGTCGGCGTGACGCAGTCGGCTTTGCAGCTGGTTGCTCTCGCGACGGCGCGCCTTGAGCTGGGCGTTGGCCTCTTCGAGGCGGACGGAGAGCGCGTCCAAGGTGCCTTGCAACAAGCCCAGCTCGTCGTTGCTGGCGGGCCGGATCGGGACCGAGTAGTCGCCCGCGGAGACGCGATCGATGTGTTCCATCATCTCGGCCACCGGTCGCTCGATCATGCGCCGCGCGATCAGCCAGCCGGCGAGTCCCGCGATCAGCGTCAACAAGCCCAGCATGGCCACCTGGCGCTGCAGAAGCTCGGTTTGAAAGGCGTCGTGCTCGACGCCCGAGCGCCACACCGTCAGCCAGCGTTCCCCCGAGCCCGAGTCGAAGCTCGCTTGCGCGGCGACCCCCTCATCGACCGTCCCCACGAGGACCTCGCGGTCGTTGGCGGCGGTGCGGGGGCGGGTCGCCGGGTCGTCCAGGTCCAGGCGTCGCTGCAGATCGATGTCGGCGCGGGTACGGCTCTCGTCGGCGCTGCGCAGGTACTCGCGGACCTCGGTGTCGGTGGCTCCCGACTCGCTGAGGTGCTCGGCCGCGTTGGCCAAGGTGCTGGCCAGCATCACCAGATCGTCTTCGAGCTCACGTTGGTGGAAGTCGGTGAAGCGTGCGTTGTGCATGCCTCCTTGCACCAACAAGAGCAGGACGACGACCATCGAGCAGGCCGCGGCGATCTTGGTACTGAGTCTCACGTGCGCTCGGTCGCAGGGTACGCCTTTTGTGGATCCCAGTCAGTCGCGGTGCCCGTCAGTCGCAGTGCAGGGGCAGGTGCAGTGAGGCCGCGCGCTTCGTGCCCTGGCGAAGCGCGTACAGGCGCTCGGCGTAGGGCAGGTCGTCGCGCCACAGCCCCAAGGCCGCGCGCCGCATGAAGGGGCGCATCAAGGCCGCGAGGCGCGTGGCGTGCACGAAGCCCTTGCGCTCGCTGCCGGCCAAGGTCGCCTCGACGATCCGGCAACGCGGACCCGCTTCGTCCTCGCTCCCATCGATCGGCGTGGCGTGGGTCTCGACGACGCTGCCTTTGCCTTCGCCCTCGACGATGGTCATGACGATCGTACGGGCGTCGGCGCAGTGAAAGGTGATGTCCACCTCGATGCACAGGGGCCCCAAGATCCGCTTGGCCACGCGCATGTGCATGCGGTCTTCTTCTCCCGGGAGCTCTTGGGCGGTCATGGCCAAGGCCGCAAAGCCCTGGGGGTGCAGGTGCACGCCGTGCCAGGGGTCGAGGCGATTGGCGATCACGTCGCGCGCCTCACAGCGCGCCTCGAGCTCGATGACCGCATCGACGAAGGGGGAGGGGCGCGGCGGAAGGTAGGGCCGCGCGCTGGGCTCTTGCCCGAGCTCCGGCAGACGAACCCAGCAAAGCACGCCGTCGTCGAAGCTCGGCCATGGGCGCCAGGCCCCGCGCCCCGAAGCGTCGAGGCGCAGCCCGTGCCAGGGGCAGGTGAGCGCGCCATCGCAGACCCGGCCTTCGCTCAGGCGGGCGCCCATGTGCGGGCAAGCTTCGGGGGCGACGCGCAGCTCGCCGCCGTCGAGCCAGGCGACGAGCTCGTGGCCCGCGACGCGCAAGGCCACAGGTCCGCGGCGCAAGCTCGACCACAAGCGTCGCCGGGCGCCGAGCACGTAC
>JAUIJR010000382.1 GCA_030431075.1 Polyangia bacterium
GCACCATCGAGGGCGTGCCCTTGTAGTCCTTGATGACCCCGGCCAAGCAGACCCGGGTGCCGCTTTTGGAGCGCTCGTTCAGGCCGCCGACCGGGTGGAACCAGCGCGCTTCGAGGCGCGGGCCCGGGCTGCCATCTTCGAGCTCGGTCTCCACGGACATGCGGGCCGAAAAGCGGCGGCGAAACCAGCCCGAGCGAAAGCTCTTCACGGTGCCGACGACGACCCCCTCTTCGCCCTCGGCGATCTCTTCGAGGGGGCGGACGCGGCGGCGGTCCAGGTAGCCGAGCGGCAGCAGGTAGGCGAGGTCTTCGAGCTGACGCAGGCCGCGCGCAGCGAGTTTCTCGGCCGTCTTGGGACCGATGCCGGGCAGCTCTTCGGGGCTCTGCCCGCGGGCGCCCACGGCTCGTGTCGCCGTCGTCGATTCGGCCGGGGCGGGCTCGGCCGCCGCGGCTTTGCGGGTGCCCCGAGGGGCGCGGCGCTTGGTGCTGCGCCCGAGCTCGGGCTTGGACTTGGTGGGTCGCGAGAGCCGGTGTTCGTCCGCGTCGGCGGTCGCGCAGATCCGCAGGCCATGCGCGACCACGCGGCTCTTGTCGGTGCGGCCGCGCGCTTCGAAGGCCTCGAGTCCGCGCTCGAAGTGGGTCAGCTCCGCGTGCAGGTCGTGGCTGGGCGCGAGCTCTTCGAGCCAATCACGGCAGGCCGTGCGCAGGTCCTCGCCGAGGCCTTCGGCTTCGATCTGCGCAAAGCCGTCGGCGGCCGCAGCTCGCAAGGCGGCCTGCAAGCGCCGCCGCGGGCTCGATGCCGTCATCGCGTCGGCGCCCCCACTCCGATCAACCCGGCGGGTTGAAGGAGAAGCGCAGCTCGTGATCGCAAAGGTAGTACAGCGAGCCTTCGCGGATCAGGTGGTTGTCGACGCGCTGGCCGTTGAACTCGACGCCGTTGGTGCTGCCGAGGTCGGTCATGTAGTAGGCGCCATTGCGGCGCACGATGGCCGCGTGGCGACGCGAGATGTTGGCGTCGCGGATGGCGAGGTCCGAGTACTTTTGGCCGCGGCCGATCACGAACTCGTCTTGGTCGACCTGGTACCAAGCGCCCTCGCACCACAAGTAGAGCGGCTGCACGGTTGGGCGGACGGTCGGCCGGGGCATCGAACGCGCGCCGCTGCCGGGCGTGGGGAGGCCGCGCATGCCCGAAGAGCCGCTGGGCGGCGGCGGACGCTGGGGCGCGGGCCGAGGCGGGGCCGAAGCCGGAGCGGCGGGCGCCGAGGGCGGGCTCACCGGAACCGTCGGCATGGCCGAAGGCGGCGCGGTCGGCTTCTTGCGCGAGAAGAGCTGCACCAAGGCGGCTTGAACGATCTCGTCGGTCGAGACACCACGTCGCTGGGCCAGGGCCTCGACGCGACGCCACACGTCGTCTCGGATCTCGATCTGATGAACGCTCTTGCTCATTTCGGCCTCGACGCTGCGACCTCGCTGGACGCAGCTCCCGCATCCTAGAGAGTCGCTTGGAGTCGGGTCAACCGGGCCCGCGTAGCCCCACCTGGCCGCAAAGGCGGGTATGCTGCCCCCAGATGGCCCTTCGCCGCGATGGCCGATCCCGCGCCCCGTGGGCCCTCGCCAGCGCGCTGGGCCTGGCCGGGTGGATGATCCCGGCGCTCGCCGGGGCCACCCCGGGCCGCGCGGCGCGCTTGGGCGGCGTCCAGGCCCAGGGTCCCGCGACGCGCTCTGTGACCGCGATCCACCACAACCCGGCCATGCTGGGCGCGATTCGGGGCTTCGCCTTCGAGGTGAACTTGCGCGGTGGCCTCGATCACCGGGTGGCCCAGCGCGAGGGCATCGACGCCTCGGGCAGCCCCAACGGGCAGCTCGGCGGCCGCGCGAACCTGGTCGACCCCGTGATCGGCGGCTTCATCGGCGGCTCCTTCATGTTGGATCCCGTCGCCATCGGCATCGGAATTTACGATCTCTCGAACCGCTATCGCTGGGACACGGAGGATCCCTACCGCTACCAGCTCGCCGACGACCCCGATCTGCGCGGCGGCAGCTTGGACCTGCACCACGACTTTTCTTTGGCCGTGGCCTGGAACGCGGCGCGGCGCTTCCGGATCGGCGGGGCGGTGCACTTCCCCGTGCTGCACCAAAGCGCCTCGCGCGACGACGACACCTTTTTGACCGGCAGCCCGGACCAGATGAACGGCGTGGGCTGCGGCAACTTGACCGACGCCGAGGCCGAGGACCCGCGCTGCGCCGAGCGCATCTTCGTGCGGACGACCTCCTCGCGCTTCAACTTGAACGCGACGATCGGTGTCGCGGTGGCCATCAACGACGACTGGACCTTGGGCCTGCGCTTCCGGACGCGGCCTTGGATCGGCCGTGGGCGCGTCCAGATGGAGGGACGTGCCTTCATCTGTCTGCCCGACGAGGCCGCCGACGCCGAGCTTTATCCCACCGCCTTGCCCCGCTGCAGCGAGTCGCCCTCGGGCTCGGTCGCGGCCGAGGTGATCTTGCCGCGCGAGGTCGCCTTTGGGGTCTCGGGTCGCGTCGGACAGCAGCGCCGCTGGCAGCTCGATCTCAACGCCTTTTGGATCGATCGCTGCGACGGCCTGCCTTCGAAGTGCACGGCCCGCAGCGCGCGACAGCTCAGCTTCGTCGGGCTCCCCCAAGAAGCGGCCGTGCTCCCCGAGACGCCGCACTACCGCGGCTACTCGGACATCTTCGGGCTCGAGCTTTGGGGGCGCTACCGCCTGGGCCGCGGGGGTCCGCCGCGCAACGAGGGCGGCGCCCCGGATTCATCGAGGGTCGCGCGCGCCGAGGGCTCGAACACCGGGTCGGCCCAGCCCGCCCAGCCCGAAGGTCCGCGCGACGGCGGCTTCGATCGTCGCATCCAGACCTCCCTGCTCTTTGGCGCCGGCGTGACCTCGCCGGGCGTACAGCGCGGGGCGGTCACCGTCGTGGAGTCCGAGCGTTGGCAGCTCAGCGCCAACTTGGGTGCGCGAATTCGCCTCCCCCGCCGGGCCAAGGCCCGCGCGCGCGGTGCGTGGTACCTGGCCCCCGGCTACGGCCTGGATCTGGGCCTCCCCACCCGCGTCACGGGGGACGTGGCGGCCTACGATCCGGCCGCCGCCTTGGAGTTCGCCGACTCCGGGCGCGACATCAACGGTCCCGGCGCGGACGCGGTGCTGGCGGGTCGCGCGCGGCCCACCAACGCCGGATCGGTCCAGCAGACGGTCCACACCTTCACCTTCGGCTTCGGCTGGTCCGAGATCGGCCTTTGAGCGGCCGGCCAGGCATTTAGACGGCCCCGCGGGTGGTCCCCCCCATGGGCCGCCCGTACACTGTGAAGGTGCGTAAGCACCTTTGTGTTCTCGCTTTGAGCTCGCTTTTGGGCGTCGGCTCCAACGGCTGCACCCGCGCGACCGCCTCGAACAACCCCGAGTCCGCGTTGACGGTCCCGGCGAGCTTCGAGTCCTTCGACGATTTCTACGAAGGGCTCAACGCCTACGCCAAGCTGCGCGCCGACAACCCCAAGTCGAAGTCCCTGGCGCCCCTGCGCGAGCGCCTGCGTGACTGGGCCTTGGGCTACACCGACGAGCGCCTGGCCGAGTCGGAGCTCTTCGAAGCCCAGCGGGCGATGGAGGTCGTGACCGGCTTGTGGGCACCGGCCGAGCTTCGCGCCGAGGCCCGCGATCCGGCCGTCGCCTTGCGCGCACGCAAGCTCTACTCGGCCGCCGCGGCCGCCGGGGCCGAGTCCCCCGCGACCTTCGCCTTGGCCGCCATGCACCAGTTCGGCGGCGACGAGGATCGCAGCTACGCCGAAGAACAGTTCGGCCAGCTCGAGGGCTGGATCGGGCGCTCTTCGCAGTACGCCACCCAGCCGGGCGCCTACCTCGATCTCGAGACGGTGCTCCAAGAGTCTTTGGCCGTCTTCCCCAGCCCTTGGACGATCGAGAAGCTCAGCGCGCACCTGCTCGATCGCTACGCGGGGGCCCGACGTGCCGGCGCGGCCTTTGGGATGCGCCAACAAGCCGAGTACACCGGCTACATCTTGGCGCGCGCCCATCTGCGCGCCGACGATCCGGCCGCCGCCCGCGACGCCTTGTCGGCCGTCAAGGGCAACGCCGAGACCGACGCCCTGGCCGAGATGCTCTCGCGCCACATCGAGGACCCCAAAGACCCCACGCCGCTGCGCGAGCTCATCGCCTACTTCGAGCCCTCGGGCGAGGCCCCCCTGCCCGCGTGGGTCGAGTCCCAAAGCTGGGCCATCGTCGAGTACCTGGCCGTCGACTTGGTGCGCCTGCAAAAAAAGGACGCCGGCGCCCACCTGGCTCTGGGCCGGGCCTTCGCCAGCCAAGGCCTGGCCAGCGCCGCCATCGGCTACTACGAGCGCGCGGTCGAGATTCAGCCCGAGGTCTTCGCGGCCTGGCCCGAGCTGGCCGGCTTGTACCAAGCGCGCCTCGAGAGCCTGAGCAGCTCGGACCCCGACCGCGCCCGCGGCTTGCTCCCCGCCTTGGAGCGCTTCCACAAAGAGGCGGCCAAGCGCTGGCAAGAGCGGGTCGTCGAGCCCGGGCTTCCGCGCGCCTACATGACCGTGGCCGTCTCCTTGTACGGCGACGGCGAGGCCGACAAGTCGATGGCCCTGGCCGAGGCCTCCTTGGCCATCGAGCCCTCGGCCGCCGCCTTGGATCTCGTGGGCACCATCGCGCACAAGCGCGGCGACCTCGAGGCCGCCGACGCCGCCTACCAGCGCCTCTTCGAGCTGGGCTTCGACTCGGCCATCGAGCGCGTGCACTGGGAGATCGCCGCCCACCTCGAGCTGGCGCAGGTCGCGGCCGAGCGCGGGGATGCCGCTGAGGGCCGCCGTCATCTCAAGGCGGCCCTTCGCCACCTCAATGGGGTGCTCGGCTACCCCCAACTCGACGGCGGTGAGCAAGGGATCCGCCACGTCGAGCGCGGCCGCGTGCTCTTCGCGCTGGGCCACACCGACTTGGCCATGACCGACTTTCGCTCGGCCGCCTCGGTCGCCCCCGAGCGCCCGAGCACCTTCGTCGAGCCCATCATGCTCTTGTCGACCTACGGCCAGTACGGCCCGGCGCTCGAGCTCTACGGCCGCGCGATCATCGAGGACGCGGTCTCCGAAGACCTCAAGTTGTACTTGAGCTTGTGGATCTTGGAGCTCGGAGATCGCACGCAATCGGGCCAGGACCCGCGCGCCGAAAAGTTCGTGGCCGAGTTCAAAGGCGAGGGCTGGACCGGCAAGCTGGCCGCCCACGCCCGCGGCGAGATGAGCTACGAGGCCCTGCTCGGCGCGGCCGAGAACCGGGGCGAAAAAGCCGAGGCCCACTACT
>JAUIJR010000383.1 GCA_030431075.1 Polyangia bacterium
CCGAGGCAAGGCACACCGGCGTGCGCTTCGAGCACCGCGAGGTTGTCGCGGGTGGAGGGATCGAGGGTCGCGTCGACGGGCTGCGTGGTCGAAAGGATGAATCCGACACAGGTCAGGCCGCGCCGGTCGAGGGCCTCGAGGCTGAGCAGGGTGTGGTTCAAGGTGCCGAGGCCGAGGCGACCCACGAGCAGGACCTGGGCCTCGAAGTGCGGGGGCCATGCGTCGAGCCAGGTCGCGCCGGGCATGGGGACGCGCAGACCGCCTGCGCCTTCGATGAAGCTCAGCTCCGCGGCGCGTTGGGTTTCGAGCTGCTCGAGCTTTTGACGCGCGGCCTCGATCGCTGTGTTGGAGGGCTGCGCATTCGCGGGCTCGATGAAGGCTCGCGGATCCTCGGCGATGCCGGGGGCCAAAGGCGCAGCGAAGCTGTGCGCACAGATCTCCTCGCGGCTCGCGGGCGGGTCCATCGCCATGCGCAGCTGCTCGAGATCGTCTTGGGGCCCAGGGGCGCCACTGACCGCGGGCTTGAAGGCGACGGCGGACAGGCCACGTCGACGCGCGGCGTGTACGAGCGCGACGGTGACCCGCGTCTTGCCCACGCCGGTGTCCGTGCCGAGGACGAAGATGCGTCGCGGTCGCTTCGTGCGGGGAGGCGCGTCGTTCATCAGGCGGGCGGGGGCGGCCAGGGAAGTTGGAGGCTTCGTGCGCTGCGAGCGAGGGCGTCGACCATGCCGTCGATCTCCTCGTCGCCGTGGGTCGCGCTCAGGGTCAAGCGTAGGCGGGCGCCACCTTCGGGAACGGTCGGCGGTCGGATCGCTTGAACGTGGTAGCCGGACTCGAGCATCGCCGAAGACCAGGCCAACGCCTTGCGGTTGTCGCCGACGGGGATCGGAATGATGTGTCCGGCGCTGCGTCGACCCAGTGCGAGCGCGACGCGACGTGCGTGGGCGGCGAGTCGCGCTCGTCTCGCGTCCCCTTCGGGTGAGACGACCAAGTCGAGGGCCTCGGAGATTGCCCGTAGCTGGGCGGGTGCAGTCGCGGTGGAGAACACGAAGCTGCGGCAGGCCGAGCGGATCCAGGCGCAGACGCGACGGCTCGCGGCGACGGCCCCTCCCGCGCGACCGATCGCCTTGCCCAGGCCGAGCACGGTGATCTCGGGGACGCGCGCGAGTTCCCGACCGCGGCCCGCGCCTCCGGGTCCGAGTCCGAAGGCGTGCGCGTCGTCGAGGTAGACGAAGCCGCCGCCTTCGAGGTGCGTGTCGAGTTCGGCGCGTGCCGGCCCGTCGCCGTCCATCGAAAAGATGCTCTCCGTCACCCACCAGTTTCCGGGGGCCAGGGGCGGAGCGGCCAGGTGATCGAGGATGGTGACTTCGGCGCGGGCGAGACGTAGGCCGTCGATCAAGCTCGCGTGCACCAGACGATCGCTGAAGGCGCGGCCGCCTTTTCCGATCACGAGGGGGAGCACCCCGAGGTTCGCTTGAAAGGCGGAGGGAAAGAGGACCGCGTCTTCGCTGCCGGCGAGCGCGGCGATCTTCGTCTCGACCTCGCGGTGGACCTCTTCTTCACCGCAGATGAGTCGGGAGGCCGTGGCGCCCTCGCGTTTCGTAGCTTGGGTATCGACCGGGCGGGACGCGGCGTCGCTCCCGAGTCCGAGATAGTCGTTGCTGCAAAAGCCGACGACCTGGTGCCCGTCGAGTCGATAGCGGTGTCCCTCGCGGTTTTCGATCCGGGGACAGCGGCGAGCCAGGTCACGCGCGGCGAGCTCGTCCAGCGCTCGGGCGGCCTGGGCCTCGAAGCTCGAAGTCGGCGTCGTGGGCTGCGGCTCGGGCTCGGCGTCGCGGGCTGGGGAGGTCGCGGTCACGGGCAGCGGACTCTAGCCTTCGCCGGGGCGTCGTGCCTGGCCGGGCTTGGCATGGCTCGAGAGAAGCTGGTAGCAGGCCCTATGCACTTGGATGCATCGGCGGTAGATGCGCGGATCGAGGAGCACCGGCTCGCGCTCGACGCGCTGATTGCGCGCATCTTACGCTACGGGCGCGCGATGAATCTGAGCGGCGCGCGAAGCGCCGACGCGCTCGAGGCGCACGTGAGGGAGGCAGTGGCCGGTGTGCTTTGCGTTGAAACGTTGTTTGGACGCCGTTTGACCTCCGGTGAGCGCTGGCTCGACGTGGGGAGCGGTGGCGGGCTGCCGGGTCTGGTTGTGGCTGTGTGCTCGGCCGCTTCTCTGACGCTGGTCGAGCCTCGGGCGAAACGGGCCAGCTTTCTCGAGAGCTCTGCCGCGGTGCTTGGCCGGCGGGATGCTGTGGTTCAGCGCGCGAGGATGGAGGCTTCCGCGTGGGCGGACCTGGTCGAGCCGGCTTCGATCCCCGGACCGGGGCATTGGGACGTGATGACGGCGAGGGCTGTTTGGGCTCCGGAGCTTTGGGGTGAGTACGCGGCTTCATGGCTGAATCCTGAAGGCGTGGCGGTGTTTCACGTGCAAGCGGGTACCCAGCTTCCGGCCGGCTGGAGCGCGGGTTGTCGGTCCAAGGTGGGCGGTTGGTCGGTGGTCGCCGCCAAACGCCCGGGCTAGGGGCTTTGGCGACTTCGTAGAGGCCCTACCTCGAAGTTTCGTGTGAAACGCTGGCTGATCCGGAGATGAGCCCCTTCATCACCGGAATGGGTCAGGTGGTTTCGCGTGAAACGGGCCTGGTCGCGCCCGGGTCCCACGGCCAGCGCCCACAGCGGGTCCGGGACCAGTTCCTCCGGGAACTCTGCAATGCCCGGCCGTCCAGCTTGCTTTCCCGTGAGCACTCGTTGGGGATGGCATCCTCGAGCTCATGCGTGGCGGCGTGCTCGTGGTTTCGCGTGAAACCAGCCGAGCCGCTTGGTCTGGCCCGAGGTATCAAGACCCGATCTCAGCGACGGACCCCGCACCGCTCCCGGGCCTGTTTCACGCGAAACGAGCCCGGACCCAGCCAGGCGCCGCCTCGATTCGCCGAAGCATCAGGTCGTCACCTCACCCACGAGAGAGCAGATCAACAGCCGCGCTCTCGCACTCGGTCAAATGCCCGAGGATCTCCTCGTTCTCCGCGCTACCAGACTCGAGCGCCAAACGGATGAACTCCTGACCCTCCAAGCTCCGGCCCGCACGGCAGGCAATCCAACCGCGCGTGTCCAAGATGTTCGAATCGCCAGGCAGCCCACCCAAGGCTTCATCCGCGAACCGCTCGGCCTCCCCGAGTCGACGGCCCTCGAGCGCGAGGCCGTAGGCGACAGCGTTGAGGAGCTCGACGTCCGCATCGAGTACTCGACGTGAGCCCAGCTCCGAACTCAGGCGATCGGCGGCACGGTCCCAGTTCTCCTCGGACACCCAGGCCCAGGTAACCGCTCGACGCGTACTCTCGGAATCACGTGAAACGTACACACACCCCAGCGAAAACCAGATAACTCCAAACATTCCAGATAGATAGGAGGATCTCGAGCCAGACCTTCGGGCTAGCCCAAGAGCCAAGCCAGCCCCCAATCCGCCCAGATGCCCTGCCTGCGAAAGACCATCCCAGAACACACCCAAGAGCACCGTCAAGCCCAGCCAGAAGGCCAGCTGCCGCCGCGGAAAATCGCCGAAGCCCGAACGCGCATTTTGCGCAACGAGATAGCCGCCCACCCCAAACACAACGCCAGACACCCCAACGACCATCGGCGCCGACGAAAAACTCAGGGCGGCCGCTCCACTCGCCAAGGCCGAGAGCCCGACGAGCCACGCCAAACTCCGGGTCCCATGACGCAGCTCGACCCAGGGCGCCAAGCTCACCCAGGCCCAAACGTTCAGGGCTGCGTGCCACCAGGCACCGTGCAGTAGCGCCCCCGTGACCAAGCGCCACCATTGCCCCTCGTCGCGCACGGCCCGGACCTCGAGCCCGCCCATCGAGCGCAGCTCGTCGTACTCCAACAACCCCGCCCCCTCGAGCAGCGGGAATCCGGCCCGGAACCACTGGACCCCGAACACCAAGAGCAGTAGCAAAGTCAGGGCGACGCTGAGCCGCGCTCCGCCCCGAGGTCGCGCGGGCTGCGGATCAGGCGAGTCGGCCACGAGCCCATTGTTGCGGCCTTTCCGACCCAATTGCTATCCTCCCGGCTCGACGACGGGCGCTCGCACCCTGGCCCCGGGCCGAACGCCGGAGCTTCCCATCCGTGGCGCGACAAAACCTACTGCTCGTCGACGGCGATAACCGCAGTCGACGCGTGCTCGAAGTCAGCCTCCGCAAGGCTGGCTTCAGCGTGACCACCGCCGACAACGCGGGCGCGGCCATGTCGATGCTCGAGCACGGCGAGCCGGACCTGATCATCTCGGACACCCGCCTGCCCGAAGGTGACGGCTTCGAGTTCCTGACGCAGGTCAAAGCCGACAACCGCTGGTCGCAGATCCCCTTCGTCTTTTTGACCAGCGCGAAGGCCATCGAAGACAAGGTCCGCGGCCTCGAGTTGGGCGTCGAGGACTACCTCGTCAAACCGATCTACATCAAAGAGGTCACCACGCGGATCCGCATGCTGCTTCAACGCAAGCAGCGCGAACGCCTCGAGAAGAAGGACGCGGCCCGAACAAAGTTCACCGGCCACCTCGAGGACATGGGCGTGGTCGACTTGTTGCAGACCATCGAGATCAGCCGCAAGACCGGAGTCATCACATTCGACACCGAGTTCGGCGAGGCGACCGTCTGGTTCCGCGACGGCGGTTTGATCGACGCGCAGATGGGACGGCTGCAAGCCGAGGCGGTGGTCTACCGCTTGCTGGGCCTCACCGAAGGCGCATTCTCGGTCGAGTTCAAACCGGTCAGTCGCGGGGTGGTCATCAAAGAGACGACCCAAGGACTGCTCATGGAAGGGATGCGTCGCGTGGACGAGTGGGGCCGCCTACTCGAGCAGCTTCCGCCCCTCGAGACGGTCTTGGCCGTCGACCAAGAGCTCTTGGAGTCGCGCCCCGAGCCGCTGGATAAAGAGCCGCAGGGGCTGCTTCGGCGCTTCGACGGCAAGCGCAGCATCTTGGCCGTCGTCGACGACAGCGGCATGGACGACATCGAAGCCCTCGAAGCGATCTCGGGCTTGTACTTCGAAGGCCTCCTCACCCCGAGTGAATCGGGCGCCAGCGCCGAGAGCCAACAAGACAGCGAGACCTCGGACCCGATCAGTTTGGAGGCCTGGGAGACCCCGGCCCGACCGGAGACGAACTTCGTCCCCGAACCCGAAGAGGACGAGGTCCGCAAACCCGACTCGACCCTGCCCCCGATTCCGAGCTTCCCTTTGGTGGCCGAGAGCGAAGACGGGGCGGCTGCGGATCTGGTCGCCGGCGTGCCC
>JAUIJR010000384.1 GCA_030431075.1 Polyangia bacterium
CCCAGAGGGTAAGCCCGTCGTCTTCGTGCACGGCGGGCCCGGCGGGGGCATCGACGCGGACTACCGTCGCTTTTTCGATCCGGCTGCCTACCGCATCGTGCTTTTCGATCAGCGTGGCTGCGGGCAATCGCGGCCCCACGCCGAGCTGCGCAACAACAGCACCTGGGACCTGGTCGCCGACATGGAGAAGCTGCGCGAGATGCTGGGCATCGAGCGCTGGCAGGTCTTTGGCGGCAGCTGGGGCAGCACCTTGGCGCTGGCCTACGCGCAGCGGCATCCCGCGCGCGTCAGCGAGATGGTGCTGCGCGGCATCTTCTTGCTGCGCCCCGAAGAGCTGCGCTGGTTCTACCAAGAGGGCGCCTCGGCGATTTATCCCGACGCGTGGGCGCCTTACCTCGCGCACATCCCCGAGGCCGAGCGCGGCGACATGATGGCCGCCTACCACCGACGTCTCACCAGTGAGGACGAGGCGACGCGCCTCGAGGCCGCGCGCCGCTGGTCGGTGTGGGAGGCTTCGACCAGTCACCTCGCGCCGAGTCCCGGCGAGGTCGAAGAGGCCACCGACGCGCACTTCGCCTTGGCCTTCGCCCGGATCGAGTGCCACTACTTCGTCAACGGCGGCTTTTTGGATCGGCCCTCGCAGCTACTCGACGAGGTCGACGCCATCCGCCACATCCCCTGCGTGATCGTGCAAGGCCGCTACGACGTAGTGTGCCCCGTGCGCTCGGCGTGGGACCTGCACCGCGTGTGGCCCGAAGCCGAGCTCGTCATCGTGCCCGACGCCGGACACAGCGCCTTTGAACCTTCGATCCGCTCGGCCCTGATCGACGCGACCGACGCCTTCGCCCGCAACGACCCATGAACGACTCCGCGTCCATCACCGTGACCGATCCCGCCGCCCCCAAGCGCGGCCTTTACCCCGCCGTCGAGCCCCACGCCTCGGGCATGCTCGACGTGGGCGAGGGCCACGAGCTTTATTGGGAGGTCAGCGGCAACCCCGAAGGTAAGGCTGTGATCTTCTTGCACGGGGGCCCCGGCGGCGGCACCGATGCGAAGCACCGCCGCTTCTTCGACCCTCGCGTCTATCGCATCGTGCTTTTCGATCAACGAGGCTGCGGACGCTCGACGCCGCACGCCGAGCTGCGTCACAACACGACCTGGGACCTGGTCGCAGACATCGAGCGCCTGCGCGAGCACCTGGCCATCGATCGCTGGCAGGTCTTCGGCGGCAGCTGGGGCAGCACCTTGGCCTTGGCCTACGCCGAGACGCACACCGATCGCGTGACCGAGCTGATCTTGCGTGGCATCTTCACCTTTTGCGACGACGAGATGCAGTGGTTCTACGGCGGCGGCACGGCGGCGCTCTTCCCCGACGCGTGGGAAGACTTCATCGCGCCGATCCCCGAAGCCGAGCGCGACAACCTGGTCTCGGCCTACTACGGCCGACTGACCGGCGACAACGAGCAAGAGCGCCTGACTTGCGCGAAGGCCTGGAGCCTCTACGAGTGCCGCGTGGCCGGCCTGCTCCCGGACCCCGGCATCGCGGCCCACTGCGAAGACGCGCACTTCGTGCTGCCCTTCGCCCGCATCGAAGCGCACTACTTCGTCAACGAAGGCTTCTTGGACGACACCGGCCAACTGCTGCGCGACGCCAGCAAGCTCGCCGACATCCCCACCGAGATCGTCCACGGCCGCTACGACGTCATCTGCCCCCTGCGCAACGCCTGGCGCCTGCACGCCCGCATGCCCCACGCCCGCCTCACCATCGTCAGCGACGCCGGCCACAGCGCCTTCGAACCGGGCATCATCCACGGCCTGGTCGAAGCGACGGATCGCTGGCGCTGAGGGGCGTTCGGCCGGCACGCGTGCACGAAAAAAGGGGGGCACGTGGCCCCCCTTCGGGTCATGAGCGTCGCAGTCGAGCGACGATCTGTGCTTGGCGTTCGGCCGGCACGCGACGAAGACCCGCGGGCTTCATCGTGTGACTGGCGCGGCCGCCCGATGCGCTGCCGAGCTCGTCGGAGATCGTGAAGGTCTCCGACAACGGAAGCTCGACGCGGATCCGGCAGCGATGGCCCAGGTCCTCGCTGTCGCGGACCTGGCCCGCGCGTCGTCCCACCACCCCGAGCACCGCACCTTGGCGGTCGCTCGGCGCCTCGATTTCGAGCTCGACCCAGGGCTCGAGCAAGGCGAGATGACTTTGGCGAAGGGCCTCGTTCACCGCGTCGCGGGTGGCGATGCGGAAGGCGAGATCGCTGGAGTCCTTGGTGTGGGTACGTCCGTCGACGAGGTGGACATGCACTCCGACCACCGGGGCCCCAATGAGGGGTCCGGCCGCGAGGGCATCGTCCACGCCGTGGGCGCATCCCGAGAGGTACTCCTTGGGGATGGCCCCGCCGCTGATGGCATGGGTGAACTCGTTTTCATGAATCTCCAGACTTTCTTCGCCCGCGGACCGGGGCGAGAGGGTGCCGGTGACACCGGCGTACTGACCTGCTCCACCGCCGCTTTGCTTGCGATGGAGATGTTCAAAGGCGACTTCGATCGAAGGCACTTCGCGGTAGGCGACCTCGGGCTTGCCGAGTCTCACCTCGAGTTTCTCCTCGTCCATCAAGCGCTCGGCCACGATGGAGAGGTGCAAGATGCCAATCCCCGAGAGCAGGGTCTCCCCCGTCTCTTCGTCTTGGCGGACGCGTAAAGAGGGATCTTCGCGCGTCATGCGATGCAACGCCCTATGCATGAGCTCGCGTTGCCGTGCATCTTTGGCTTCGACCGATCGCGTCACCAGCGGCTCCGGCACTTCGAAGCCGGGCAACTCCACCCGAAGCTCCGGGGAGCACAAGGTCTGCCCCGAGTCGGCGTCGAGACCGAAGAGCCCGACGATGTCGCCGGCCTGGGCCGAAGACACTTCTTCGGTGCTCGCCGCATGGATCCGCAAGATGCGGCCCACACGAAGCCTCGGCCCCTCGAGCCCAAGGACGCAGCTGCTGCCCGAGTGCAGCTCGCCGCGATAGATCCGAGCGAAGGCCGTGCGCCCAAACCGAGTCTCGCTCGTCTTGAACACGAAGGCCGCGAGCGCCCCCGAGGGGTCCGGCTCGAGTCGGAGCGATCGCCCGTCGACGTCCCGCGCATGGCGGGCCACCTCTCCCGGATGGGGGAGGTAGTCGACGACGGCGTCCAAAAGCGGCTGCACGCCGATATTGGACAAGGCGCTGCCCACCAACAAGGGCATGACGAAGCCGCTGCGCACCAGCTCGCGGATGAGCGAAGTGATGCGTTCGCGCGAGGGCATCTCGCCCGCGACCAGCGATTCGAGCAGTGATTCGTCGTGCCCAGCCAGCTGCTCGAGCAAGCGCTTGCGATGCTCGCGCTGCTCCGCATCGAGTCCACGGACCCGACGCAGCTCGCTCCCCTTCTCACCTTCGAAGGCGATCACGGACTCGAGCAGCAGATCAGCCACGGCGACGAGTCGCCCATCGACGAACACCGGACGCTGCAGGACCAGGGTCTCCACCGCCAAGGTGGACTCGATCTCCGCCGCGACCCGGTCGAGGTCGGCACCGGCGCGGTCCATCTTGTTGATGAAGCCGATCCGGGGCACGCCGTGCTTGCGCATCTGCCCGTCGACGACGACGGACTGCGCCTGCACGCCCTCGACCCCGCTGAACACGAAGACCGCACCGTCGAGCACGGCCAAGGCCCGCTCGACTTCCAAGGTGAAGTCGGCGTGTCCCGGCGTGTCGATGATCGAAACGTGGTGTTCACGCCAGCTCAGGTAGGTCGCGGCCGAATGCACGGTGATGCCGTGGCGACGCTCGGACGCGGTCGTATCCATGGCTGTGCCGCGACCTTCGCGATCGTGGACCTCGGCCATGCGGTGGATGCGACCGGCGTAGTAGAGCATCCGCTCGGTCAAGGTGGTCTTGCCGGCGTCGACATGCGCTGAGATGCCGATGTTCCGAATGTGGCGGACGCGTTGGATGAAGGTGGACATGAGTTTCTCTCCCGAGAGCCTCGAGTTGAGGGTATGCGAGACCCTCCCGGCCGCAGCCGAGGGTCTCAAAACGACAGATGCGCGCCGCGGCGCGCGTGCAGCGAAAAAGGCGCCCTACGACGAGGGCCGCGCCCGCACGAAGCGTCGTTTTCAATCGAGGAGAGTGGTTTCTCGCTTCAACGACGCATCAGCACGAACGCGCGCCCCGGTACCAGATCAGGCACCAGGTCTGCGTGGCGGTGATGTCGGAATGCGAGAACATCGGAAACTCCAGAGCGCGCATCTAGCATGGGGGATCAGGAGGGTCAACTCCCCTCCAAGCTCCACCGCTTCACGGATGAAGTTCGCCGTGTTCGATGCGCACGGTGTCGAGAGCCTGAAAGTGCGGCGCGGAGGGAAGCAGCTTCTCGTCGACGATCGCCACCGACGAAGACGGCACGCGCCCCGAGACCGTGACCGTGACCGTGACCGTGACCGAGTCCGAGACCATCGGCACGCAGCACGGCCACCGCCGCCGATCGGACACGATCGTTGCCGATCCACACCCTTTTCCCTGGCGACACTCGTCGCCGGTGACGATGTAGGTGCATGGGGGATAGATTTCGTTCTTCCCCCACGAACCCGAATTCATCGACTGACGACAAAAGTGCGCAAGCGCGGGGTCTTGGCACGCGCTTCGCAAAACACCCTGGCATGACGCATCGCAAGCTTAGCTTCATCGCCCTGCCCGCCCTTCTCGCCCTTGGCCTCGCCGGCTGCGAAGGCGCCTCCGGTGGCGAGATGATGTCGGCCTTCGCGGGGGAGACCGGCGACGGCGGATTCGATGACGCGGGGATGGACGACGAGGGCATGGACGCCGACGCGGGCGATGCCGACGCGGGTGGCGATGGCGATGGCGACGGCGACGGCGACGACGACACGCAAGCCGGCGGTGACGACAGCACCTGCGCCGAGCTGCAAGTCGATGTGCAGCCGGTCGCACCGACCGTCATCTTGTTGCTCGATCAAAGCGGCTCGATGACCGCCGACTTCGGCGACGACAACCGCTGGGACGCGATGTACGAGACCCTGCAAGACCCCGACTTCGGTCTGGTCAAGTCCCTCGAGGGCAAGGTCCGCTTTGGCCTCGCCCTGTTCACCTCGGACAACGGCTACGCCAACGGAAACACCTGCCCGATCCTCACCGAGGTCGAGGCCTCGCTGAACAACTTCGACGCCATCGACCAGGTCTTCTCGGCCGCCTCACCGGGCAACGACACGCCGACCGGAGACTCCTTGATCGCCGTGGCCGAGAAGCT
>JAUIJR010000385.1 GCA_030431075.1 Polyangia bacterium
CGATCCGCGCTTCGCCGAAGCGCACCTCAACCACGGCGCGGCCCTGCGCGCGACGGGGCAGCTGGTCGCCGCCGAGCAGGCCTTCAAGCGCGCCCTCGAGCTGCGTCCCGACGACGCGGGTGCGCATTTCAACTTGGGCGTGCTCTACCTCGACGCGGATCCTTTTCCCGAGCTCGACACGACCACGCGCTTGAACCGAGCGATCTCCGAGCTGCAGCGCTTCAAGCAACGTGCGATGACGCGTGGGACGACCGGACCGAGCGGAGAGAAGGACGAGTCGATCCCGGGCGCGGGGCGAGATCCCGCGAAGTTCGGCAACGAGCTGGTCACCATCGCGCAGGCCGACCTCTATATCGAGGTGGCCAAAAAGGGGATCGACCGCGAGCGTCGTGCGGCCGAACGCGCGCAACGGCGTAAAGAAAAAGAGGCCAAAGCCGCGGCCGAGCCGGCGCCCCCGGAGCCCTCCGAGGGCGATGCCGCGCCGGCGCCCCAGGGTCCCAAAGCCCAAAGTCCCGGCGCTCAGAGCCCGGCACCCCAGGGCCCAAAAGCGCAGACACCGGCGCCCCAGGGCCCAAAAACGCAGGCCCCGGCGCCACAGGGCCCAAAGACGCAGGCACCGGCGCCGCAGGGTCCCAAGCCCCAAGCCCCTGCGCCGCAGGGTCCCAAGACCCAAGCGCCGGCACCCCAAGGCCCCAAGCCCCAAGCCCCGTCGCCGCAAAGGCCCGGGGTTCAAAGGCCGGGTGGCTGAGGTCACGTTTCGGCCGCGTCAGGCGCCGAATTCGCGCTTTGCGGCGTGATCTCCGCGCTTTATTTCCATCTAGCGATCGGTCTACACTACGCCGGCCCGGGCCGGTCCGCCCGCGTAGGGCACAAGTCCACCATTCACCATGCTAAGAACGAGCGTTTTGATCGCCTTGGCACCGGCCGCCGCCTTCAGCTTTGCATTGCAAGCTGGGACGGCGCGTGCCCAAGACCCAGCCGGGCCCGCGCCCGAGGCTGCGGACGCGACGACGCCAGCTCCTGCTGCGGACCCGAATTCGGCCGCGGGTGATGGATCCCGTAGGATCTCCTTGGACGACGACTTCCTGGTGGAAGGCCAGCTCGAAAAGCCGAGCGCCTTTTATGTCTTCCGCCGCTCCGACATCGACTACGACTGGGCGCGACTGGATGCTCAGTTTTCGCCTCTAGTGCTTGAGTCGGTACAGGATCCTCTGTTCTAATCCCCCCGCGTCGGCGCCTCGGGCGCAAGCGACGCAGATTTACCTCCAGAACTTTTTTTCTTAACGCGGGACCTTCGGCTCGACCAAAGCGTCTCAGCAACTCGCCCGGTAGGGCAAACCCACAAACCCAATCAACCCCCCAACCTTCAAGCGTTTCGGGAACGCAACTGTGCAGGGCTAGGCCCGCAATCGAGGAGAACAACGAGTCATGGGTGATTTCGCCAAATTTTATCAGGACGGTGGTGCTTTCATGCACGCCATTGCTCTGTGTGCCGTTTTGGGCACCGGCGTGATGATCGAGCGCTTCATCTTCCTGTTCTTCCGCTTCAACATCAACGGCGGACAGTTCTTCAACCAGATTCAAAAGCTCGTGATGGCGAACAACATCGACCGCGCCATCAAGCTTTGCAACGCCGCTGACAAGGCCGCCCTCGCGCGCGTCGTCAAGTCGGGCCTCACCCGCGCCAACAAGACCGAAGCCGACATCTCGGCCGCCGTCGAAGAGGCGATGCTCGAGGTGACCCCGATGATCAACAAGCGCGTGTCCATGATCGCCGCGTTGGCCAACGTCGCCACGCTGCTCGGTCTGCTCGGCACCATCTTCGGAATGATCGAGGCCTTCCGCGCCGTCGCCGAGGCGCCCGCCGACCAACGCTCCACCGCGTTGGCCAAGGGCATCGGTATCGCCATGAACACGACCGGCTTCGGTCTCATGGTCGCCATTCCGCTGCTCGCGTCGCACATCTTCATCTCCAACTTGGCGAAGAAGATCAGCGACGAGGTCGAGCTTTACAGCGTCAAGCTCGAGAACCTCCTGGCCGCCCGGGTGCGTCAGGGCTGATTGGGTGCGTCCGTCACGGGGTGGTGAGCCCATCGCCCCGTGACCGCGTTCCCGACTCCATCCACTCAAGCCCCCCGGAGTAGTCCATGGCCAGATTGAGAAAGAACGAGGAGATCGCAGTCGAGGAGGCCAACGTCCTCCCCGTCATGAACATCATGTTCCTCCTGATTCCGGCCCTTCTCCTCGCGATGGAGGTCGCGAGCATGGCTGCCATTTCGGTGTCCCCACCGAAGTTCTCCGCCGCCCCTTCCGAGAAAAAGGAAGAGGACAAAGAGGACAAAAAGCAGCTCAAGCTCAAGGTCTTCGTCATGGAAGATGGGTTCCGAGTCTCGGCGGCCGACCAACAAGAAGGAGCCGAGGCCGGCAAGGCCGCCGACTCCAACGCGCCCACGATTCCGTTGACGCGTGACAAGGACGGTTGCCAGCAGCGTGAGACCGATTTGTTCGGTGGACCGCGATCCGGTTGCTACGACTTCACGGCCCTCGAGGCCAAAGCGAAGGAGTACAAGGCCGGTTACCCCCACGAGAGCATCGTGACGCTCTCGGCCGAGAACACGATCCCCATGCAGGTGCTCATCAACACGATGGACGCCATGCGCGGGACGGACTGCAAGCTGATGGTGGAAGGCGATGAGCTTCCGCCGGAGTGCTACTTCTTCCAACCCATCGTCGAGGCGGGTGCCGGCTAGTCCGGTGCTTCGAAAGCTAGAAAGGACTTAGCGATGAACGCCGAGGAACTCTTCAAGCAAAAGAAGAAGCTCAAGAAGCTCGCCCGACGTGGAAAGAAGGAAGAAGAAGCCAGCTTGGGCATGACCTCCTTGATGGACATCGTCTCCATCATCGTGGTCTACCTGCTCAAGTCCTACGCTTCGGACCCCGTTCTCATCCAGCCGATCTCGGAGCAAAAGATCCCGATGTCGAAGGCCGACTCGCCGATCCAAAATGGTGACGCAGTCTACGTCTCGTCGAAGGAGCTGATGTTCAACGAGAAGAAGCTCGTCGCCCTCAAGGACGGTGAGCTCGATGAGAACGCCATCAAGAACAAGCACCTCATCCAGCCGCTCTACGACGCGCTGGTCGAGGAGGCCGAGAAGTCGAAGCAGATGGCGGAGCAGCTCCAGCAAGACTGGGAAGCTCGACTGATCATCATTGGTGATCAGAAGCTCAAGTTCAAAACCCTGGTGGACATCATGTACACCGCGGGTCGAGCCGAGTACGTCGAGTACGCCTTTTGCGTGATCAAAAAGGGTTGAGAGCGCTTCCGCTCTGAACCGGAAAGGCCCGCTGGCGCAAAATGCGCAGCGGGCCTTTTTCTTGGGATAAAGTGATCGTTTCCGGGGTCTAGAACGACACTTAGTGCGGGACCGCCTTTCGTGTAAAAGGGGCCCGCACGCGCGTGGACCCGCCTGCGCTTCGCCGCTAAGCTGCCAAAACTAACGCCCGTTCATGGCCCGTACCAAGCGCCAAAATGTCCTTCGGGTGGCCGTCATCGCCGACGGCCAGCTGTGCGAGGACTTCCACCAAACGGCGCCTGGCGACCTCGAGGTCGGCCGAGGCGGGGCGAACGACGTCCACGTCTACGACACCCATCTGCGACCCCGTGACCTGCGCAAGCAAGCGCCGATCATGTTTGGAGTCGGCGCCTTATTGGTGCTCGTCGGCTTCATCTGGTTCGCCAAGCTGGTCTCGGATCACGCGGCGGCGGCCGCGGCGGCCGAGCTCACGGGCAAGCCGCTGTCGAGTTTCTTCGGCCAGGAACAGGGCACCGACTTCGGCGTCTGGGCTTGCTTGCTGATGATCGCCGGCATGGTCCCGCTGGTCTCCGGCTTCACGGCCATGCGCGAACCGCCGCCGCCTCGCATGCCGGCGCCCTCGCCCAAAGAACGCGCCGCGCCGGACAGCCACCGCCTCTTCGCCTGGGACGAGAACGCGCGGTGCTACACCCTCGACGCCGGACCCGAGGTCGAGGGGCGCCTCAAGCTCGGTAAGAAAAAGACGAGCTTGAAGCAGCTGCGCCGCTCTCGGAACGCGGCGCGCGTGCAGCTGGTCCTACCCGAGAACGCCAAAGGTGAGCTGAAGATCGGGGCCTCGACCCTGCTGTTCAAGCTGACCAAGCCGGCGCGTCGGCCTCCGATCTTGCGCTTCCCGACGGCCTTCATCGACCGCTGGCAGTACGTCCGCATGACGCCGCTGGACCTCAGCGTGCAGCTCTCGGTGGCCATCTTGCTCGGCGGGATGTTCGTCTACCTCTCGAAGGCCGACGCCACCGAGCCCGAGGTCTCGAGTCGTTTCATGGACGCGATGGACCTCGTCAAGTACGAGCCCGAGGAAGAAGAGCCCGAAGAGGAGCCTGAAGAGGAGCCCGAAGAGGAGGTCCTCGAGGTCGAAGACAAGACCCAGCCGACCAAGGAGATCATCGACGACAAGGTCTTGGCCGACAAGCCGACCAATTTCTCGCAACAGGCCATGCAAAAGGCCCGCGGCGTCGGCGTGGCTCGCGTCCTCGGCACCTACGGCGGCCCCGGCGAGGGGACGGTCATCGATGTGATCAGCTCGACCGAGAACAACCTCGGTGAGCTCTTCGACCAGGGCATGACGCAGACCGTCTACGCCGACGGCGCCGACGTCTCGCCCTTCGTGGCGGGCGGCGAGGGCATCTCGGCGCATGGCTCGATGGTGCAGACCCAGGGTCTGGACACCGGCGACGGTCCGGCCGAGATCGAGGGCACCCAGAAAAAAGAGCGCAAGGTCAAAAGCAAGATCAAAAGCTCGACCGACGAGGTCTACGGCGACGTCGACAAGAAGATGGTCAAGGCGATCATCCGCCGTCGCATGGCCGGCTTGAAGGCCTGCTACGACAAAGCACTGCGCAGCCAACCAGGTCTCGCCGGGCGCATGTCCTTCACCATCGAGATCGCGGTGGTCGGACGCGTGACCCGCGTCAACGTGGAGCAAGACAGCGTCGGCGACCCCAAGGTCAAAAGCTGCGTCACGGCCAAGATCCGCAGCTGGCGTTTCCCGGTGGAAGATGCCGAGGAGCCAGCTGAGGTAAGCTTCTCCGTCGTCTTCGAGGGAGGATCTTGATGCATCGCCGCCGCCACAACCCCACCGCCCCCCGCCTCGCCGCGGCGCTGGTCTTCGCCTGGGTCGGTTGGGTCAGCGCGGCGCCGCCGGCCCCGGCCCCCACGCCCACCGCGGCCGCGACCCCCGGTCCGGC
>JAUIJR010000386.1 GCA_030431075.1 Polyangia bacterium
CGAAGAGGGCAACGAAGCGTCGGACGACAGCGACGACGACAACGACAACGACGCGGGCGACGACGCGTCGGACGATGACGACGAGGAAAGCGAGGACTAGACCATGTCCGAAGATCGAAACAGCGACAGCCGTGATGGCGAGCGTGGCGAGCGTGGCGAGCGCGGAGGCAAAGGCGAAGGCCGCCCCCGCCGTCGTCGGGTGAGCCCCTTGCGCGACCCCAACGTCGTCATCGACTACAAGAACCCCGCCCTGCTCAAGCACTTCTTGACCGATCGCGGCAAGATCGTGCCCGCGCGCGTGACCAACATTTCCGCCAAGCAGCAGCGCCAGATCACCAAGGCGATCAAGCGCGCTCGCACCCTGGCGCTCTTGCCCTACACGGTGCAGTAGCCCACAGGAGTTGCCGCCATGATGGAAGTCATCTTGACCCAAGACGTCGAAAAGCTCGGCGAGGCCGGTGAGGTCGTGCGAGTGCGCCCCGGCTACGGACGCAACTTCTTGTTGCCCCGAGGCCTGGCCTTGCTCGCCACCTCCGGAAACAAGGCCCAGCTCGAGCACCAACGTCGCGCGATCGAGGCCGAGCAGGCCCGCTTGCGCGCCGAGCACGAGAAGGTCGCCAAGCAGATCGAAGGCACCACCGTCTCCATCGCCCGCAAGAAGGGCGAGGAGGACAAGCTCTTCGGTTCGGTGTCCACCAAGGACATCGCCGACGCGCTCACGGCGCAGAACATCGAGATCGATCGCAAGCTGATCCGCCTCGATGCGCCGATCAAGACCCTCGGAAGCCACGAGGTCCGAGTTCGCTTCTCGGGCGCCGTCGAGGCGACCTTGAAGGTCAACGTCGTCGGCGTCTAGTCCGCGACCCGACCACGAGCGGCGCGCTCCGGAGCTTCCGGGGCGCGCTTTGCTTTTGGGGCGGGCCTCCACCCCGCCGACATCGCGCCTGGCCTATCCACAGGCGCTCGCGCTACAAGGGAGGTCCATGTCGGGTCCGCGCACCCTGCCGCACAACGCCGAGGCCGAGCAGGCCGTCATCGGCGCGATCTTGTTGAAGGGCCGCGAGGCGCTCAACGAGGTCCTCGACGTGGTCAAGCCCGAGGACTTCTACCTGCCCTCGATGCAGTCCCTCTACAAGGCCATGCGGACCTTGATGGAGCGGGGCGAGCCCATCGACATCGTCACCCTCGAAGCCCAGCTGCGCGGCACCGACGAGCTGCGCTTGGTCGGTGGCATCGAGAAGATCGCCGAGCTCGGCGATCGCTATACGACCGCGCACAACATCCGCGCCCACGCGGAGATCGTTCAAAACCAGGCGCACGTCCGCAACCTGGTGATCGCTGCGCGCGAGATCGCCGACGAGGGCATGAGCGATGTCGACGACATCCGTGGCTTCATCGACCTCGCCGAGCAAAAGATCCTCAAGGTCAACGAGGCCGGGCGGCGCAGCAACATCAAGTCCTCGCGCGAGCTGATGCTCGAGGTCTTTCGCGGCATCCACGACCGCCAAAAGCGCAACGACCCGATCACCGGTGTGCCGACCCGCTTTCGGGTGCTCGACGAGATGACGGCGGGTCTGCAGCCCAGCGACCTGATCATCTTGGCCGCGCGCCCTTCGATGGGCAAAACCGCCTTCGCCCTGAACGTCGCGCAAAACGCCTGCGTGCCCCAAGCTCGGCACTTGAGCTTGCCGGCCGAAGAGCGCCCCTACATGACGCCGGTGCTCTTCTTTTCGCTGGAGATGGGCGCCGAGCAGCTGATCGAGCGCATCTTGTGCTCCGAGGCCAAGGTCGACTACGCGCGCCTTCGCCAAGGGCGCGTGACCGAGGCGGACTTTCAAGATCTGATCTCGGCCGCCGACCGCATCGCCGCCGCGCCCTTGTACATCGACGACACGGCCGCCCCGAGCATCCTGGAGATCCGTGCGCGGGCCCGCCGTTGGCGAGAGGACCGCACGATCTTCCCGCCCGACGAAGAGGGGCGCTTGCCGCTCGGCATGGTCATGGTCGACTACCTGCAGCTCGCGCGCGGCGGTAAGCGCCACGACTCGCGCGAGCAGGAGATCTCCGAGATCAGCCGCGGTCTCAAGGCCCTGGCCAAAGAGCTCAACTTGCCCGTGATCGCGCTGTCGCAGCTCAACCGCGCCGTCGACTCACGCGCGGATCACCGGCCGCAGCTCAGCGACTTGCGCGAGTCGGGCGCGATCGAGCAGGACGCCGACGTGATCATGTTCATCTACCGTGGCGAGCGCTACTTGACCTCGGAGGCCACCGAGGAGCAGCGACGGGAGCTCGAGGGCAAAGCCGAGGTCATCATCGGTAAGCAGCGCAACGGGCCCATCGGCACGGTCCACCTGAGCTTCGTCAAGAAGTTCACCCGCTTCGAGAACCCGGCCGAGGACTATCCGGGGAGCTGAGCCCCGGGCGCGCCGCTGCGCCTCGATCGCGTAAAATCAGCCTCTCGGGGCGGTTTTCGGGCTGCATCTTGGCCCTAGGGCCGTGATACCTTTTGCCGCGATGCCGCGGATCCCCGCGAAGATCGGCCAGTTCAAGGTCCTCGGCCTGTTGGGCAAAGGCGCCATGGGCGAGGTTTATGAGGGCGTCGATGACGACCTCGGCCGACGCGTCGCGCTCAAGGTGCTCGGTCGCAAGCACCAGGAGTCCAAGGAGTTCAAGAACCGCTTCTTGCGCGAGGGCCGATCGCTCGCGGCGATGAACCACAACAACGTGGTTCAGGTCTACTTCATCGGCGAGTTCGAGGGCCGGCCCTTCTTGGCCATGGAGTTCCTCGACGGCTACGACATCGGGGCCGCGATCAAAAAAGATGGACCCCTGCGTCCCGGCGACGCGGCCGAAGTGATCCGCCAAGCCTCGATCGGCCTGGGCGAGACCCAGCGCGCCGGTGTCGTGCACCGCGACGTCAAACCCTCCAACTTGGTCGTCACCAAGGACGGGGTGGTCAAGGTCACCGACTTCGGCCTGGCCAAGGCCCTGCAAGAGGATCTCTCGATCACCGCGACCGGGGTCTTCGTCGGCACGCCCGACTACCTCGCGCCCGAGCAGGCGATGGGCGAGGACGTCGACGCTTGTGCCGATGTCTACGCGCTCGGTTGTTCGCTCTTTCACATGTGCTCGGGCTATCCGCCCTTTCGCAAGGGTGGTGCCGACGACCACTACACCGCGGTCGTACGCCGCCACCTCAAAGCGGACCGGCCCGTCCTCAAAGACGAGATCCCCGAGTTCGACGAGGAGCTCAGTGATCTGTGTCGCCGGATGATGAGCCGGCGGCCCGATGTGCGCCCCGACTTCGACGAGCTCGTCGAGGTGCTCGGCGGGATCTCCGAGCGTCTGCGGGGCGAAGTGCCGCCACGCCACACGGCCTTGCACATCTCGAGCGCGGAGCATCCCGCCTTCAAGCCGCCGTCGGGCGAGGGCGTCCCCGTGGAGGCCGTCGCGGTGCCCAGCCAGGGGAACCGGGCTTTGCTGATCGGCTTGGGCGTGGGGATCGGGATCGGGGCCATCTTGGCCGCAGCCGCCATCGCCTGGATGTAAAGTCGACCCGCGTCCCGCACGGTGGCGCCGAGGCGAGAAGGACATGCAGGCAGATCAAGCGGTGAATCAGGTTAGGGCCGCGCTCGAGCAAAAGCTCGGCGCGCTCGAGCCGGTGGATTGGATGGTCGTGTGTGGCTCCGGGATGGGCCGCGACTTGGTCGGTGACGGCCCCGGCGGGCTGGGTCTCGAGATCACGGCCAAGGTCGGGCTGGCCGAGCTCGGCTTGCCCGCGCCTTCGGTCGCCGGACACGGGCAGTCCTTGGTGTGGGGCCGCTTGGGAGAGGCGCGCGTGTGCCTTCAGACCGGGCGCATCCACCCCTACGAGGGTCACGACATCCGCGTGTGCACGGCCGCCTTGGCGGCGGTGCTGCAAGGCGGGGCCAAGGGCATGTTGCTGACCTGCGCGGTGGGAGGCATCGACCCCAGCTTGCACGCGGGGCAGCTGGTCTCCTTGCGCGATCAGATGAACCTCTTCGGGCCCACGCCGCTGGTTGGCGCCAACTTCGTCGACTGCTCGCAGATCTATCACCCCGTCTTGCGCGCGCAGCTGGCCGACGCGGCCGCGGCCGAGGGCGAGACCCTGCCCGAGGTGGTCTACGCGCACGCCCGCGGCCCGCAGTACGAGACGCCGGCCGAGGTCGCCGCCTTGCGCAGCTTGGGCGGACAGATCGTCGGTATGTCGACGACCTACGAAGGGATCTTGGGAGCCGCGCACCGCGTGCCGGCCTGCGGCATGGGCTTGGTGACCAACGTCGCGGCCGCTGTCGGCTTGAGCCACGAAGAGGTGCAAGAGCTGGCCAACGCGGCCCGCGAACGCCTGGGCGCGGTGGCCCGGGGCTTGTTGGCCCGCCCCCCGCGGCCCATCACCGACTGAGGTCGAAGCGAGGAAGGCGCGTTTGGATCTCGAGACCCTGATCCCCCCGCGACGACTCGCGGCTGCGGCCCGCGCCTTGCAGCCGCGCTTGCGCGAACTCGTGGGCTTGCGCGCGGATGCGATCGAAGGCGAGCTGGCCGAGCGCTTCGGCTGTGTGACCTGGGATCGCGTGCGCTTGATCGGCCAGGCCCAGCAGCGCCTCGACGAGATCCGCGACGAGCGCTTCGCCAGCTTGGGCGGTGGCGGCGCGGTGGTGATCGAGCGCGCGGACCAACCTCTCGAGTGTCTGCCCACGGCCTGGCGTTGCCTGCGACGCGGGCAGCCGGTGGTCGTTCAACTCGAGCGCGGGGCCTTGCGGGCGGGGGCGGAGCTGCTGCAGCGAATGAGCCGCAGCATCGGTCCAGCCTTGCGCGTGTGCGAGGCCGACGAAGCTCGCCCCGCCGACGCGGCCGAGTGGCGGGTGGTCGGGGTCGAAGCGGCAAAGACCCGCGTGGCCGTGGTGCAGCCCGACGCGGATCCCGAAGTTGCGGCCTATTTACTGGCGCGCGCGTGCTTGCGGCGCACGGGCACGGATCCGCGGGCGGTCCACCGCGTGGTGGTCGTCGGTGCGCGGCCTCGCCTCGAGCGTCATCTGCGACGCTTGTGGCTCGGCGCGCGGATGGGGCCCCCGGACGACAGCGAAGCCTTCGCGGGGCCCGTCCGGACCGAGCTCGCCAGTGCCTACCGTTCGGCCCTCGAAGCCTGGACACAGGTGCCCGGCTGCAGCTGCCTGGTCGAGGGCGGGCCTTTGGTGCGGCCGACGGACTCGAGCGAGTGGAGCTACTTGGCCCCGGC
>JAUIJR010000387.1 GCA_030431075.1 Polyangia bacterium
GTGGCCGAGGTGACCATCGACTTCGGGGACTGGGCCTGGCAACCGGCCTACGCCCGCTGCACCGCGAAGCCCCAAGCGTGGAACGAGGCCGGCATTCGGGCCCTCGACGAGAGCTTCGTGCAGTGGGGATGGATGTTCTTGGGCTGGAACGACGCCACGGCCAAGCTCATCTACGGCCGCCGCGTGCCGCAAGTGCTCTTGATCCACGCCACCGACTTCACGGCGCGCCGGCTCGAGGCCCTGCTGAGCAACTACGAGCGCGCCGGCGTCGAGTGGATCTCGGTCGAGCAGGCCCTCGCCGACGAGGTCTACCGCCAGTACACACCGCCGCCCGAGACCCACGGCGACTCCCTCTTCGAGCAGGTCATCCGAACGAGCGACGCGCCGCATGCCCCCTGGGTGGTGCAGCCCTTGGTGATGCTCGAAGCGCTGTGTGTCGACGGCGGCTAGGCCGGCTCTCAGCTCGCGCTGCGCATGTCCACGGCCTGCTTGATCTCGGCGGCCCAGCGGTCGAGGTGCTCGAGCGTGGAGACGGCGGCGTGGGTGTGGGCCATGCGGCGGATCTCGGTCTCGAGGCTCTCGCGGGCGCGGGCGAGGCGGGAGCGCACGGTGTGGGGGCTTACGCCCAGAATCTCGGCGACCTCTGCCCCCGAAAAGCCCTCCCAGTAGGTGAGCTCGAGCGTGATCTGTTGATCGATGGGGAGGTGCCGAAGCGCCGCCGTCAACAGGCGCGCCTCTTCGTTGCGCAGCGCGTGCTGGCTCGGCGTCGTGCCCAAGGCCGCGACCGAGTCCAACTCGGGCTGCAGCTGCTCGGGCTTTCGGCCGCGCAGGTGGTCGAGCAACACGTAGCGCGCGATGCCGCACAACCACGCCGCGAACGAGGCCTCGCCGCGGTACTTCGAGGCGCTTCGCAGCGCGCGGACCATCGTCTCTTGGACCAGGTCGTCGATCGCGTCGTAGGACTTGTTCGCAAAGAAGCGATACAGGGTCGCGAAATTGCGCTGGAACAGTTCGTTGCCCGCGCTCACGTCGCCCGAGGACCACGCGTGGAGCAGCTCTGCGTCCGGACGCACCGCCGCGATGCTAGCATCCGCCGCGGTGCGCGACGACAGCGAGCCGGGCTCCCGAGCCCTCGGTGAACAAGCGCCCGACGTCGAGGCTCCCGAGGCTCGACGCGTGCGTCACGCCGTGGCCGCCAAGCTCTTTGGGGCCATCGCCGAAGCGAGCGGACCGGCGCGTTTGGGACGCTTCGAGCTGCGTAGGCGACTCGGGGTGGGGGCCAGCGGGGAGGTGCACGCCGCTTGGGATCCGCAGCTCGAGCGCGAGGTCGCGCTCAAGCTGATCAGCGGTCGCACGCTGGGGGAGGACGAGGACCCGATCTTGCGAGAGGCGCGCGCCGCCGCCGGTGTGCGTCATCCCCATGTCGCCGCCGTTCACGAGATCGGCCAGCATGAGGGACAGACCTTTTTGGCGATGGAGCTGGTCGAAGGGCCAGTCGCCCAGCAGTGGGCGCGCCAGGCCAGTGGCCGACAGCGGATGGACGCGATCATCGGCGTCGCGCGGGGGCTCGCGGCGGCCCACGAGGCGGGGGTCGTGCACGGGGACATCAAGCCGGCCAACCTCCTCGTCGACGGCGACGGGCACATCAAGATCGCGGACTTCGGTCTCGCGCGGGTCTTGCATCGGGCGGGGGACGAGTCGCGCCCGATCGGGGGCACCCCCGCCTACGCGGATCCACGGGTCTTGAGTGGAGCCGTGCCCGGACCCGAGCACGACCAACACGCCTTTGGGGTGAGCGCGCTCGAGCTCTTGATGGGACGACATCCCCGCGAGGGGCGACCGCTACGCTTCGCCGATGCCTCGACCTTGACGAGACCCGCGGGGGTGAGCTCCGCTTTTTTTAGGGAGCTGCGCCGCTGTGTCGGGCCGCCCAAGCTGCGCGCCGCATCGATGCAAGAGGTCGCGGACGCGCTCGAGCATGCGGCCGGGCAGCGCCGACGTCGGGTCATGGGGGCGATGGGCGGTCTCACCTTGGGGGCCGTCGCCTTTGCGGCGTGGGCGGGGCAGGCGAGCGGGCCCAAGTGCGAGGCACGCGACGGGAGCTCCGTACTGGCGACGAGCGAACTGGCTGCGATCGACGCTGCCTTTGCGCGGGCAGGAGAAGGCGGCGCACAGTGGGTCGTGCGCGCGGCCGGCTCGACGCGCGCCCAAGTCGGCGCGCGTGCACACGCCATCGCGGCCGCGCGCCAACGCGTCTGTGTGGCCAGCGAGATCGAAGGCACCCTGACCGAGACGGTGGCCGCGCAGATGAACCTTTGTTTGGACCGACGCACGGCCGAACTGCAGGGCTTCGTGGCCGCGATGCGCGAGCCCTCGGAGGACCTCTTGCGCGCCGCCGCCCGGGCGGCGATGGACTTGCCGAACCCCGAGAGCTGCGAGCGCGAGCGATTCGTCGCGTCCATGGGCCAGCTCGCAGCCCGTCCGGCGTCGGCCCATGACCGCGAGCTCGAAGCCGAGCTGCTGCGCTTGCAGATCGAGGTCGTCTACGGGCGCTACGCCGACATGGCCGAGCCCCTCGAAGCGCTCGCGCCGCGGGTGGAGGCGGCCGTCGACCCGCGCGTGGAGGCGCTCTCGCATCTGGTGCGCGCGCAGCTGGCCCAACGCCAGGCCGACGCGAAGGCCGAGCGAGGGTGGGCGAGCCAGGCCCTCGCCTTGGCCGCGGAGGCCGGCGATCGCCAACGCGAGGCCGAGGCCGCCTTGGCCTTGGCCTGGGCCGAGGGTTACCTGGCCCGGCAAGTCGAGAGCGGCCAAGCGTGGATCGAGGTCGCGCGGGGGGTCGTCGAGCGACAAGGGGCCGACACGGTCCTCGCCGCACGTGTCGAGGACTTCGCAGGGACGATCGCCTTCGTCGGCGGAGACGCCGAAGCCGCGGCAGACTTGCATCGCGCGGCGGCCGAAGAGGTGGGCGAAGACGGGCCGCCGCTGGTGCGGGCGCGGAGCCTGACGAACTTGGGGGCGGACCTCTACGCCTTGGGGAAGGCGGCCGAGGCGGTCGAGGCGCTCGAGTCCGCGATGACCTTGATCGAGGCGCACGCCGGCGCAGACCACCCGGATCTCGGGCCGGTGCTCACCAACCTCAGCTACGCGCGCTTGGACGCGGGCCGACCCGAAGATGCCTTTGCCGCCGCCCAGCGAGCCCTCGAGATCAAGCGCGCGTTGCATGGCGAGGGCCACGTGCGCCTCGCCTCGAGCTACAGCGCGCTCGGGACGACGGGCTGGCCCGTGGACCTCGACGCCGCCGCGGCCGCCTACCGGCGAGGGCTCGAGATTCTTCAGGCGCACTACGAAGCCGACGACCCGCGCATGTTTGCCGCCCACGCGAACTTAACCGCGGCCGAGCTCTTGCGCGGCGACCCCGAGGCGGCGCGAGGGCCCGTCGAGGGCCTGCTTCGCATCGCGCAAAAGCACCATGGCGAGGGTGAAGAGCCGCGGGTCACGGCGGGGGCCTACTTCGATGCCGTGCAATCGGAGCTGGGCACGCTGCCCCAAGCCGAGCTGGGAGAGGCGCGCCGTCGCCTGGCGGCGCTCGTCGAGAGCGCCGACTCGGAGCTTCAGGCCTTCGACCGCGCCTTCTTGGCCTACTTCGCCGCCCGGGGGCTCCGCGCCCAGGGAGGCGCAAAGACGCGCGCCCGCGCCATCGCGGCCCTCGCGCTCGAGGTCAACGCGGGCGCCGACCCGCGCCTCGAAGCGGCCATCAATGCCTGGTTGGCGGCCGAGTAGCGGCGCTTAGGGCGGGGTCCCCAGCGGACTCGAAAAAGCTCGGATCAATTCGGCTCGGGTCTCCGACTTGGTGTGCGTGAGCCGCATGGCTCCCCTCTGCGCGCTCGAATCTGCGCCGAAGAAGACCAAGATCATGACCAAGCAAACGACTACGACCCTGATCTCCCGCTGGAGCGCCCGACGCACCGGAGGCATCGCTCTTTCTCTCGCTTTGACCCTCGGCGCTTGCGCCGATGACGCGCCCGGCACCGAAGAGTCTGCCGGCACCGAAGAAGAGAGCAGCGAGGGTGAAGCGACCAGTGAGTCCGAGTCCGAGTCGACGTCGACGTCAATGACCGGGGATGGCGATGGAGATGGAGATGGCGATGGCGATGGCGATGGCGATGGCGATGGAGATGGAGACGGAGATGGTGATGGAGACGGAGATGGCGATGGAGATGGCGATGGTGATGGCGACGGAGATGGCGACGGAGATGGCGACGGCGATGGAGACGGCGACGGAGACGGCGACGGAGACGGATCCGCTTGCGAGGCCGGCTTCATCGACTGCGAGGGCCGCTGCGTCGACCCGATGCGCGACCTGCAATTCTGCGGCGCGACGGGGGCTTGTGGACTGACGGAGCAAGGCATGTCCTGCACCGGCTTCGACCTGTGCGACTCCGGCATCTGCACCCCGACGACGATCTCCGGCAACCAAAAGGCCGTCTCGAACGCCCCGCCGACCGACTTTCCGCGTCAGCTCGACGTCGGCATCTCCGACTACGGAGACGTCGCGGTCATCTGGCGCGTGGGTGACAACACCGAGGGCTATGTCCGCGCGACCGCACGCGACGCCGGAGACTCGAGCTTCGCAAACCCGGTCTTCTTGAGCGGCGCGAACGTGCAGGGCCAAGAGTTCGACGTGGCCACGGCCTCGACGGGACCGAGCTTGTTCGTGTGGGCGGCCGAGGTGACGGGCGGCATCCAGGCCCAGACTTCCTTCTACACGCCGGGGACTGGATTCAGCGCGGTGCACAACTTCGCCCACGCCTCGGGACAAGAGGACCACCTCCCCCTCGCTTTGTACACGGAAGAGGTCGGGCCGATCGTCGTCTACGACGAGCGCTCGGGTACCGTCGCCGGCTCGCGTGTTCGCGCGCATCACCACAACGGCACTTCTTGGGTGACGCCGCCCGCGACCTTGGATGCGTCGAACGCGGAGGCGGTGATGATCCGCGGCGCCGCGCAGGGGAACACGGCCGCGGTGGCCTTCGTCGAGAACATCAGCGGAAATCACCAGCTCTCGGTGCGCATCTATGATGGCACGACGCAGCTTTGGAGCTCGCGCCGAACCCTCGACTCGACCAGCGCCGCGGCCGACGAGATCGATGACCTGCACGTCTCGGTGAACCACGCCGGCTCCGTGTTGGTGAGCTGGGTCGACGAGGGCAACAACA
>JAUIJR010000388.1 GCA_030431075.1 Polyangia bacterium
CTCGTGCGCGAGCGCATCGGCCAAGCTACCCGCATCGTCGTCAAGCTCGGGACCCACGTGGTCACCCGGGACGGCGTGGATTTCGCTCTAGGTCGGGTGAGCCAGATCGTCGATCACCTCGCGCAGTTGCAAAAGTCCGGCCGCCAGATCCTCTTGGTCTCGAGCGGCGCGGTGGGCCTGGGCATGAAGGTGCTCGAGCTCGAGCGACGCCCCCGCTCCCTCGGCTTGCGCCAGGCCTGCGCGGCCGCCGGACAAGGTCAGCTCATCGCCTTGTACACGCAGGCCTTCGAGCGCCTCGGCGTGAAGGTCGCCCAGGTCCTGCTCACCCAAGAGGACCTCGCCGATCCCGATCGCGCCTTGTGTCTGCGCACCACCTTGTTGCGCCTGATCGGTCTGGGCGTCGTGCCGATCTTGAACGAGAACGACAGCGTCTCGGTGCGCGAGCTGCTCGAGTGGCGCAGCCAAGACGGCCGCCCCGATCCCGAGGGCACGGCCTTTGGCGATAACGACGGACTCTCGGCCCGCATCGCGGCCACCTTGGGCGCCGACTTGCTCGTGCTGCTCACCGATGTCGACGCGGTCTACACCGCCAACCCCAAGACCGATCCCAACGCGCAACGGATCCCCCAACTCGACGCGGCCTCGCGCTGGAACTTGGATCTCGACGGCAGCTCGAGCGGGGGCACCGGCGGCATGGGCTCGAAGCTCGAAGCCGCGCAGCTGGCCGCGGACGCCGGCGTCGACGTGCTGATCACCTCGGGGGTCGATCCCGCGATCATGCGCCGCGCCCTCGACGGTGAAGATGTCGGCACGGCCTTCGTGACGGCCGAGCGCCCCTCGGCGCGCCGTCGTCGCATCGTGCTCGAGCGGGCCGTTCCGGGCGCTTTGGTGGTCAATGAGGGCGCCGTCCTTGCGCTCACCGAAAACAAAGCCAGCTTGTTGCCCGTCGGCGTCACGCGCGTCGAAGGCGAATTCACGCGCGGCGACATCGTCGAGATCCGCGATGGATCCGGGCGCGCGCTCGGACGCGGTCTCGCCAACTACGATGCTCGCGCGTGTCGCGTCTTGGCTGGCCACCAAAGCGAGGAGATCTTCGATCTGCTCGGCTACCGCGGCTACGATGCGCTCGTGACCCGTGACAACCTCGTACTCGCCGATGTCTGATTCTGCCCCCTCCCGCGTTCCCACCGCCGCCCATGACGCCCGCCGCGCCTCCGCGCAGCTCGAGGCCATGCCCGCCGCGGCCCGCGCCGACCTCCTGCGCCAGCTCGCCACCGCCCTCGAAGACGAAGAGGCCCGCCGCACGATCTTCGCGGCCAACGCCCGCGACATGGAAGCGGCCAAGGCCGCCATGGAGCGCGGCGAGCTGAGCTCGGCCCTGGTCGGCCGCCTCGGCCTGCCGGCCACGAAACTCGACGGCCTGTGCACGGGCTTGCGTCAGCTCGCCGACATGCCGACCTTGGTCGGCCGCCGACAAGTGCACCGCCGCCTGGACGAAGGCCTGGTCCTCGAGCGCATCGCCTGCCCCCTCGGCGTGCTGGGCGTGGTCTTCGAGGCGCGCCCCGACGCCCTGGTGCAGATCGCCGGCTTGGCCTTGGCCTCGGCCAACGCGGTCTTGCTCAAAGGCGGCTCCGAAGCCCTGCAGACCAACCAGGCCCTGCACGCGGTGATCGCCGGCGTGCTGGACAAAGCCGGCGTCGACGCAGCGGCCGTCACCTTGCTCATCAACCGCGAAGAGTTCGGCGAGTTGCTGGCCTGCCACGCCGACGTGGACCTGATCGTCGCGCGCGGCTCGGGCCGCTTCGTGCAGATGGTGATGGACAACACCAAGATCCCGGTGATGGGCCACGCCGAAGGCCTGTGTCACCTCTACTTGCACGCGGACGCGGCCCCCGAGATGGCGGCGCGCATCGCCGTCGACGCAAAGACCAGCTACCCCTCGGCCTGCAACAGCATCGAGACCCTGCTGTGGCACGAAGACGCGGGCGAAGCCCTCGACGCCGCCGTCACTGCCCTGCGTGAAGCGGGGGTCGAAGTCCGCGGCGACGAAAAGACGCGCGTGCGTCACCCCGATCTCGTGCCCGCGAGCGAAGCGGACTGGTCGACGGAGTACACGGACCTGATCTTGAGCGTGCGCGCGGTCGCCGACTTCGAAGCGGCGCTGACCCACATCGCCCGCCACGGCTCGAAGCACACCGAAGCGATCATCACCGCCGACGCCAAAACGGCCGAGCGCTTCTTGGCCGCGGTCGACGCGGCCGGCGTCTTTTGGAACGCGAGCACCCGCTTCGCCGACGGCTTTCGCTACGGCCTCGGCGCCGAAGTCGGCGTCTCGACCCAAAAGCTCCACGCCCGCGGCCCCGTCGGCCTCGAAGGCCTACTGAGCTACCGCTGGCTGCTGCGCGGTCAAGGCCAAGTCACGGCCGACTACGGCGCCGGCAAGCGGGCCTTCATGCACGAAGAGTTGGGCTGAGAGCGGGCCTGCGCGAACGCGCCGGCGTAAGTCGTGCGGCGTAGCTCACCGGGATTGAAGGCGATGGCGATCGCACGCGGCGCGCACGCCCCCTGTGGCCTGTCGCGCTTGCCCTGGCGGGCGTCGGCGCGGGAGCCTCGGGCCATGCGTGGCTCTCTTCGATTCGCCCTCGGTGTGCTGTGTGTCGCGGCCCTCCCCGCCGTGGCGCAGGCTGGCGGTCCGCCGCGTAGTGAGGGGCCGGCCCCCGGGGATCCCGAGCTCGACGCGCAGATGGGCGATGGGCTGCGCAGCTACACCGAGCCCTTCGACCGGCTGCAAAGCGACCTCCCCTCCCCGCGCGCCACCGTCTGCGCCGACGGGGCCACCACCTTCGGCATCGACGTCTCGCACTGGCAAGGCGCCATCGACTGGCCGGCCGTCGCCGCCGACGGGGTCGAGTACGCCTTCGTGCGCGTCTCCGATGGGCTGGGGACCAACGACTCCTACTTCGCCACCAACTTGGCCCAGTCGCGCGCCAACGGGATCCACACCGGCGTCTATCAGTTCTTTCGGCCCAGCCAAGATCCCGTCGCCCAGGCCGACTTGTTGGTCGACGGCATCGGCACCCTCGAGCCCGGCGACCTACCGCCAGTGATCGACGTCGAGGCCACCGGCGGGCTCTCGCCTGCGCAGGTCACCGCCGCCGTGCAGGCGTGGATCGATCGCGTCGAGTCACGGCTCGGCGTCACGCCGATCATCTACAGCGGCAAGTACTTTTGGCAAGACAACGTGCAAAGCACTGCCTTCGCCAGTTACCCGCTGTGGGCCGCCCACTACACGACGGCCGGTTGTCCCAACATCGCCGACCAGTGGGCCGACTGGACCTTTTGGCAGTACACCGACTCCGGCTCGGTCGCGGGCGTGACGGGCAACGTCGACTCCAACGAGTTCAACGGCGACCTCACGGCCTTGGTCGAGTTGACCGTGGGCGGGGCCGGCGAGTGTGGCGACGGCACCTGCAACTTGGGCGAGAACACCAGCAACTGCATCGAGGACTGCCCGCCTTGCGCCGTCATCCCGCCGTCGGGCCTGACCATCGACGAGCAGGATGCTTGCTTCTTTGCCGGCGGCGACCCGCAGTACTGGCGCGACGAGAGCGTCGGCTACGCCGACCATCACTGGTGGACCTACGCCACCGCCTCGGCCAACCCCGCCAACTACGGGGTGTGGGACCTGCACTTCGAGCAGGCCGGCGACTACGAGCTGAGCGTCTACGTCGAGGCTGGCGCCGGGACTTCGACCCAATCGAGCTACCAGATCAGCCACGGCAGCAGCTCGAGCGAGGTCACCGTCGACCAAAGTGGCGTCTCGGGCTGGGTCAGCTTGGGCGAGTACCCCTTCGCGGCCGGTGGCGGGCAGCAAGTGCGGATCGACGACAACTCCGGCGAAGACTGGAGCTTGCAGCTGAAGATCGTCGTCGACGCGCTGCGTGTCGAGCCGGCGGGCGGAAGCAGCAGCGGCACGGCCGGCACTACCGCGACGACCGACAGCGGTGACACCAGCGATACCAGCGACGACTCTGGCAGCACGGTGACCAGCGGACCCACCGACACGGGCGACACGGGCACCGGCTCCGGGAGCAGCGAGTCGAGCGGTGACGAGAGCGGCGGCGTCTCCACCGGGGAGACCGGCGAGAGCGGTCTCCCCGTGGGCGAAGGCGGCGACGACAAGGGCTGTGGGTGCAGCAGCGGCGACGACTCGCCGCGCTGGGGCCTCGCCTTGCTCGCCTTGTTGGGGCTGGGCCGCACGCGTCGGCGTCGCTTAGACTGAGGGCGATGGCCCCTTCGAGCTTTGGACGAGTCCTGCGCGGGCTCGCACTGGGGCTGTGCGGCGCGCTCGCTTGCACGGCGACGCCGGGCGACGCACCGCAAGACGAGGGCGACGAGGGCGACGAGAGCGACGAGAGCGAGCTAGCGACTTCGACTGAGGCGTCTTCGCCCGAGACCGAGGACAGCGAGACCGGGGACAGCGAAACCGAAGCCGAGACCGGCACGCAGCCGACTCCCCTTCCCGCTTGCGAAGGTGATCTGTGGGCGCCCTTCGAGCTCGATGCGATCGACTCCCCCGATCCGGACAGTGACATGCACATGCCGCCGGACGCCGCGGCCCGCGAGGCGCTGGGTCAGGCGCTCTCGGCGACTTGGGCGGCCAGTGGCGGCGAAGATTGGGCCGACGCGCTCGCGGCCGTCGAGGCGGCCGAGTACGAACTTTGTGGGGACGAGAACTTGCTTCGACTCATGCCCGTTGCCGCCGACGCGGGGCATGCCCGCGTCATGTTGCGACCTGAGGCCGACGCCGACGCCTGGATCGTCGGCGCCCCTCATGTCTACTTCGACTCGAAGACCCTGCCCGAGGCGCGTGTGATCTTCGAGCGCACGCAAGCGCGAATGCTGATCGTCTCGGGCCTGCACCGCTGCGCCGAGACGACGCCGAGCCCCTGCGACGGTACGAGCTCGGTCTGCGGGCAAGCCGACGCGCCCTTTCGCCGCTCGGACATGGCCCACACCGAAGAGAGCTACTTCCACGCCGCCCACCTCGCGGCGATCGACGGGTGGCCCGAGGCGCGCGTGCTGAGCGTGCACGGGATGTCGGACGCGGGGATCAGCTTGTCGGACGGCAGCGACGACCCCAGCGATGCCGACGCCCTCGTCGCTCGCCTCGCCACGGCGCTCGCTGCGAGCTTCCCCAGCGAGAT